>JAIRTK010000356.1 GCA_031254955.1 Opitutaceae bacterium | reverse complement strand
GTGCCGCGTAACATCAGATAATCAGTCTTCGATTGTTTCATGGAGTGCATCGGGCGGTTCGTTGTTGTCGCCGTTTTTTTTGGGGCGGGAAATGCGGGCCAAGTGTTCGCGTTTTTCGCGGCTGTAGCGGCCGGTGCGGGTTTCGTCGCGAGGTTTGCCCACGAGGTCGAAATAGACGGGGCAGCCGCCGAGGTTGAACTCTTCGACGAGGCCGGCTTCGAGGTAGCGGCGGTAGTTTTCGGTGAGTTTTTCTTCGCGGTTGCAGAAGATTTTTATGCGGAAGGGGCGGTTGCCGGTCTGGGTGGCGTAGTAGATGCGGAAGCGGCGTCCGCCGACCGCCGGGGGCGGGTGGCGGACGATGAGGCCGGCGAGGCATTGGTTGAGGCGCGCCGTGGGGATTTTCCTGCCGGCGACGCGGTGGAGTTTCACGGCGGCGTTGAGCATGCGGTCCACTTCGCCGCCGCTCAGGGCGGAGACAAAAACGAGCGGCGCGCCGGGGGTGAAAAAGAGGCGTTCAAAGACGGCGCGCTCGAATTTTTCGCGGTAGTCGCGTTCGTTTTTGAAGGCGGTGGCGCCGTCGATGGGTTCGAGGTGCGCGCCGGTGGTGAAGGCGTCGCGCACGAGGTCCCATTTGTTGATGACGATGACGATGGGTTTGCGTTCCTTGAGGGCTTCGCCGGCGATGGCTTTGTCCTGCTGGGTGACGCCGGCGATGGCGTCGAGGACGAGGAAGACGATGTCGGTCTCCTTGATGGCGCCGAGGGAGCGGAGGCGGGAGAAGTATTCGACGGGCGAGGAGAGTTTGGTGGCGGCGCGGATGCCGGCGGTGTCGATGAGTTTGAAGGGGTGCATGCGGCGGTCGCGGCCTTTGAACTCGAAGGGGATGGTGATGGCGTCGCGGGTGGTGCCGGGGTGGTCGCTGACGATGAGGCGGTCGCTGCGGAGGAGGCGGTTGCCGAGGGAGGATTTGCCGACGTTGGGGCGGCCCACGAAGCAGACGGTGAGGGGGGCGGCGGCGGTGTCGGCGTCGGCGTCGGCGTGCGTCGCGGGCTGGAAAGCCCGCGCTCCTTTGTCGGCGGCGGTGTCGGCGGTGGTGGTGGTGGCGGTGGCGAGGCGTTCTTGGATTTTTTCGCGGAGTTCGGTTTCGCCGCGTCCGTGTTCGGCGGAGACGAAAACGGGGTCGCCGAGGCCGAGGCGGTAGGCGTCGGCGAGGTCGATTTTTTCCTCGCCGAAATCGGCTTTGTTCACGACGAGGAGCACGTTTTTTTTGCTGCGCCGGAGTTGTCCGGCGACGCGGGTGTCGAGGGCGGTGAGTCCTTCGAGGCCGTCGAGCACGAAGAGGATGAGGTCGGCGGTGTCGATGGCGAAGGAGACTTGGCGCTCGGCGGCGGCGATGAGCCGGGCGGGGGTCTCGCCGCCTTTGAGGCCGAGTCCGCCGGTGTCGAGGAGGCGGTAGGGCGGGGCGCCGGCTTCCGCGATTTCCGCGGAGATCACATCGCGGGTGACGCCGGGCTGGTCGTGCACGATGGAGATGCGCCGGCGGGCGAGGCGGTTGAAGAGGCGGCTTTTGCCGACATTGGGGCGTCCGACGATGGCTGCGGTGTGCATGGTAATTTGTAGGGGCTTCGCTTGCGAAGCCCGTTGGACGGGTGGGTTTGAAATGAATGTGGACTCTTGGATGGCCGGGCCGGAACGCCCTGGCCCGGAGAATATATTGGAGCCGGGGTTTCGTTGGGGAATAATATTATGGGCATTTTGAAAAACTCGATTTAATTGCGGAAGCGCGAAAGGACGGAAACGCGGAAACCCGTTTGCAAAGATTGTTTTTCATGATGTTCCGCAGCTCCGCTTTTCCGCGCTTCCGCGATTAAAAATCGTTCGTTTTGTTTTTTTTCAAAGCGTCCTTATTTTTGTTTTCTTCTTAATTCCTCCATCTGGCTTTTCAATTCCCGCACAGTCCGCCCCAGTTCCTCTATGCGGCGTTCCTGCGACTCGATGGTGCGCCGCATTTCGTCATTCACGCGGCGGGACAACTTCTCGGTGGCGCGCATTGTTTTCTCCACGTCGGAGGTGCTTATGCGGGATTCCCTGATTTCATTGAAGCTGCTTTTTGTCACTATGGGGCCGTCCCCGGAAATCCCCGAGAAACTCGGGATTTTTTCTCCGTCGCGTGGCAGCATTTTCTCATGCCTGTTTACTTGTTGCGACAACTCTTCGGTGGTTTGCAGCATTTCTTTTATGGCAGAGAGCTTTATGCCGGAGCCTCCCATCACGGCTTGGGCGCCGTCCCGTCCGCGTTTTATTACCACAAGGTATTCGCCATCCAGGGTATTTTTGGAATCAATTAACACATCATCGTCGCGCGCGGGCGCGCTGTTTGCGAGCAGGAGGCACACAAGGCCGGTGAGAAGTATTTTTGATTTCATGGGATTAAGCTGGAGGTTTGCATGCCGGCGGAATGACACAGCCGCGACGGGCGTCGCAAGCGACGCCCCTACTTCCTGACTTTTTGGACGAAGCGTTCGATGCGGTCGCAGGCTTCGATGATCTGGTCGTAGGCGGTCGCGAAACAGGCGCGGACGTGGCCGGCGCCGCCTTCGCCGAAGGCCGTGCCGGGGACGACGGCGACTTTTTCCTTTTCGAGCAGGCCGACGGCGAATTCCTGTTCCGTGAGGCCGGTGGCGGCGAGGTTGGGGAACGCGTAGAAGGAGCCGCGCGGCGCATGGCACGCGAGGCCGGCGGCGTTGAGGCGGCGCACGATGAGGTCGCGGCGGCGGTGGTATTGCTCGCGCATGCGGCAGACGTTGTCCCAGCCGTGGCGCAGGGCTTCGAGCGCGCCTTCCTGCGCGATGATGGAGGCGCACATCATCGAATACTGGTGCACTTTCATCATCGCGTCGATGAGCGGCGCGGGGCCGCAGGCGTAGCCGATGCGCCAGCCGGTCATCGCAAAGGCTTTCGAGAAGCCGTGCAGGAAGAGGGTGCGCCCGGCCATGCCGGGAAGGCTGGCGATGCTGGTGTGCGCGCCTTCGAAGGTAAGCTCGGAGTAGATTTCGTCGCTGAGGACGAGCAGGTCTTTTTCGCGGGCGAAGGCGGCGATGGCTTCGAGTTGCGCGCGCGTGCAGGTGCCGCCGGTGGGGTTGCACGGGAGGCTCAGCATGAGGATTTTCGCGCCGGGCTGCCAGGCGGAGCGGAGCGCGTCGGCGGTGAGGGCGAAGTGGTCCTTGGCGAAGGTCGGCACGGCGATGCCCTGGCCGTGCGCGAGCGCGATGCCCGGGTGGTAGGAGACGTAGCAGGGTTGGTGAAACATCACTTTGTCGCCGGGGTTGCAGAACGCGCGGAAGGCGAGGTCGAGGGCTTCGCTGACGCCGACGGTGACGAGGATTTGGTCGTCGGGCCGGTAGGCGACGGCGAAGTGCTCCGCCACGTAGTCGGCGATGGCGTGGCGCAGTTCGATCAGGCCGAGGTTCGAGGTGTAGTAGGTTTTTCCGCGTTCGAGCGCGTAGATGGCGGCCTCGCGGACGTGCCACGGCGTGACGAAATCGGGTTCGCCCACGCCGAGCGAAATCACGTCCTGGCCTTTCATTTTGGCGACGAGTTCAAAGAAATCACGGATGCCGCTTTTGGGCAGCGAGGCGACGTGGCCCGCCACCCATTTTTTCGGGTCGGTGGTGCTCATTGGGATGGTGCTCCTGTGCGAGAGAGAGAGTTGGGTTGCCGGGAAGGGCGGTTGCGTGCGTGCGTGCGCGTCAGGGCGCGACGTTGAGGCGGGAGCGGTTGTCCTCGTTTTCCTCCAGCAGGAAGCCCTGCTCCTTGTAGCAGCGCAGCATGAAGTGCGTCGCCGTCGAGAGCACGCCCTCGATGGTGGAGAGTTTTTCCGACACGAACGCGGCGACTTTTTGCAGCGAGGCGCCGCGCGCGAACACGAGCAGATCATAGGCGCCCGACATGAGGTAGCACGATTCGACTTCGTCGAATTTCGCGATGCGCTCGGCGAGGTGGTTGAAGCCGCCCCCGCGCTCCGGAGTCACCTTGACCTCGATGACGGCGCGCACGGACGCGGCGGCGGCGGCCTCTTTGGAGAGATCGAGCACCGGACGCCAGCCGAGGAAGATTTTATCTTTCTTCAACTGTTCCAGGTGCTGTTCGACTTGTCCGACGGAGAGACCCGCCACCTGCGCCATTTGCGCCGTGGTGAGGCCGCCGTCTTCGAGCAACAGCTTCAGAACAGGATTCATAAGGACGGGCAGATTCGCGAATGCGGCGCGGCGAAGCCACACAATTTTTTCGGGAAATGAATTCTCCTTTTCTGGCAATCCATTCAATCGCCTCCAACCGGCGTGGCTGAGATTCCGAACGGTTCCATGAGACCGAGATAAACCGTGCCGGGTTCTTCGGGGGATTTCACTTTGAACGTTTCGCTGCTCGCCGCGCGGTCGCCGGGGGCCAGCGTCAGTGTGCATTCGCGCACCGCGAGGCTCCGGGCGGCTTCCCGATCAGGCGCGCCGTTTTTGCCGAGCGGGATGAAAACCTCCACCCACACGAATTTTACGCGGCGGGCGCGCTGGTCGTGGTTCGTCACGACAACTCGATATTCGCCGTCGGCGCGGACAGGTCCGCCGTTGGCAAGGCGGTGCATCGCCACCTCCGGCGAACTGTCGGGCCTGAGCGTGGAAAGCACCAGCCGCCCTGACGCGCGCTCAAGCGCGGCGTGCTTGTCCCATGCGACATCGTTGGGCGAAAAGCCGGTTGCGATGGCATCGTGTGCCAGCGTTTTCACCTGAAACGCCGCTTTCAGTTCGCGTGTCGCGACCATCTTGGTCGCCCGAAGCTCGGGATTCACGCGCACGAGCACGGACTCGCTGCGCAGGGATTCGCGCCCGGCGGTGTCCACCACGACCACCGAGAGCGCGTGATTGCCGTCGTGCAGCGTCGTGGGGTCGAGTGTGAAGGTGTTGCCGCCGCCCGTGTCGGCGAGCGGCGTGTCGTTCGCGTAAACCCGGTATGTGCGAAACGGCAGTGGCATCTGCACAAAGCTAAAATTGATCGCCGTCCACTGAAAGGTGTAGAGCGGACTCGAATCAACCAGTCCGGGCTGCTTGACCAGAAAAAAACCGCGCGGCGCGGGCGGTGGGGGGATGTCGTCACCCATCCGCTCCACGATTCCGGCGCCGCCGGCGTCAGGCAGTGGTGTGCCGCATGAGGCAAGCATCTCCGCGCCTTCGCCGAAGCGGTTGTGCGTGATGAGCCGGTAGTGGTAGCCGTGCCCGGGCATCACGCCGTTGTCCGTGAAGGAATCCCCTTCGCCGCCATCAATGTCGCAAATTACGGTCCAGATACCGCGTTCCATGTCGAGGCGCTCCACGCGGGCGGCGACACCGGGCGGGACTCCTTTCCAGCGAAGCCTGATTTCGGTCGGCGACAGTGCCACGGCCTCGAATTCCAGCGCGCCGACCGGCGGCATGGACCTGCTCAAAGCCCGTTCGTCCGGCCCGGCCTGCGTCGGAAGTGCTCCGGGTGATTGTATTTCAAATTCGGATACGTTTTTCGTCTCCCCGGATGCATCAAGTCCATCATCCAGCATCACGGCCTCGTGGTCGCGCGCCTGTTCTTTAAGCAGCCAGAAAAGCCCGCCCACCGTCACGACAAGGGTGGAGGAGAGGATAATGACAAGGCCGGGTAGTCCGATGGATACGGACGTGCGCCAGCGTGTATCGTGGTTTGTCATGTGGCGACCCATTACGGAGCGGACGCATCCACCGCTCAAGCCGAATCAGTGGCGTCGGTTTACCGGGAAGCATTAGATTTCTTGGGGAAATCGAAAAGGTGCGCAACTTCCGGAAAGCGCACGCGGCACCGCGTGCGCTTTCCGCTCCTGATGATTTCCCGAAGAGGTCTATTGCCTCGGCCAGCAACATGCCTATTGGAGTGCGGCGTGGCCTTTCCTCTTTCCGATCATTGCAACGGGAAAACGTTTTTCACGCCGGGCGCGCCGCCGCCGGTGCGGTGGCGGGATGTTTTGCGCTGGACATTCTCGCGGCGCAACGTCGCGGCCTGGCCGCGCTGGGTGGACGCTCCGCCGGC
>JAIRTK010000293.1 GCA_031254955.1 Opitutaceae bacterium | reverse complement strand
GCCGGCGGCGTCCAGAAGCTCGACGGACGAGGTGTGCAGGGCGGGCGCGCCTTGGTCGTGCGGCCACCAGAGAGCCGGGTTGGCGATGGTCCGCCGCAGGGTGACGGTGTCCGGTGCGTCTGGTGCGTTCGGCGCGTTCGGATCGTCCGGATCGTCCGGCTCGTCCGGCTCGAACGCGGTTGTTGCGCAAAAAAGTTCGCGCCCGTCCGGGGCGCGCAGGGTCCAGCGCACGCTTGCACGGGCGGGTTGCGCGGCGGGCGCGGCGAGGCGGCTGGCAGCCGGGCTGGCGGCGGGCGGGCGGCTGGCAGCTTCGCCGTCCGCATCCGCGCCGGTGGGCGCGGCGGGCGCGGCGGACTTCGCGGGCAGGAATGCCCGCGCTCCTTTGGGCGGCATCCGTGTCGGCGGGAGTGTGGCGGATGAGTCGATTTTGGGCGGCATCCGCGTCGGCGGGAGTGCGGCGGGCGAGTCGATTTTGGGTGGCATCCGCGCTGGCGGGCGGGCGGCGGGCGCGGCGAGGGTGATGGTCGCCGTCACTTCCGCGTTTGAAAAATCGCGCGCGAGAACGTAATCGACTTCCACCTCGCGCAAAAAACACGCGGGGCGGATGTCCAGAAACGCATCCTGCCAGATGCCGAGCGGGATGAGGCGCGGGTGGAAGTCCCAGCCGTAGCTCACGGCGGGTTTGCAGGAGCGGTTCGCCTGCGAGCGGTCGGCGGGGGCGGGCGCGGACTTGGGCGCGGGATGCACGATCACGCGCAAGATGTTTTCGCCGCCGGGGCGGACGCGCCCGGTGAGTTCCACGTCCACCGGCGTGAACATGCCTTCCCGCCGCAGCAGGGTTTCGCCGTTGAGCAGAAGCTCGAAGGCGTAGTCAATGCCGCCGCACGCGAAAAAAAGCCGCCCGCCCGCCGCGAGCGCGGGGGTCGGGAAGCGCGTTTCATACGTCCAGAAAAAATCCTCCAGCCCGTCGTAGGCGCGGAAATGCTCGCCTTTCCAGTATTCCGGCCAGCCGTGCGCGCGCGCCCAGTCGAGCTGCACCGCGCCGGGCACGGCGGCGGGAATCCATTTTTTCGGGGCGGCGTCGCGCGTCTCGCCGGGGGCGACCTGCCAGGCGAGCGGCGGAAGGGTGCGTTGGCTCATGGCGGCGCATCCTCGCCGGCGGCGGGCGGGGGGCGAGCCGCTTTTTGTTTAACGCTTCAACACGCGGCGGGTTGCGCTTCGCGGGGCGCGGGGCGAGAAGCGGTGTCCTGATGACCCGCTTTCATATCATCTCCAACGCCCACCTCGATCCCGTCTGGCTATGGGATTGGCGCGAGGGCTTGAACGAGGGCATCGCGACCTGCCGCGCGGCGCTCGACTTGATGGATGAGTTTCCCGAGCTGAAATTCACGCGCGGCGAGGCGTCGGTCTACGAGCACATCGAGCGGCACGCCCCGGAGACGTTCGCGCGCATCCGGGAAAAAATCGGGGAGGGCCGCTGGGAGGTGGCGGGGGGGAATTATGTCCAGCCCGACACGAATCTCCCGGCGACGGAGGTGCTGGCGCGCCAGTTTCGGCGCGGCCTCGGCTACTTCCGGCGCGCGCTCGGCGTGCGCCCGGTCGCGGCGTGGGCGCCGGACTCGTTTGGGCACAGCGCGGGCTGGCCCGCGCTCTACGCGGCGGCGGGCATGAGGTATCTTGCGTTCTGGCGTCCGTTCGCGTCGGAGCTTGCGCTGCCCAGGCCCGCGTTCTGGTGGGAGGCGGCGGGCGGCGAACGCGTTTTGGCATGGCGGATGCCGGTCGGCTGGTATGGCTCGGCGCGCGCGGAAATCCCGGCGCGGCTCGACGCCTACCGCGAGGAGTCCGCGCGCTGGGGTTTTAAAAACGTGATGGTGCCGCTCGGCCTGGGCAACCACGGCGGCGGGCCGTCGCGCGCGCACATCGAGGCGGTGCTGCGCTGGCGCGGGCGGAACCGCGACGTGGCGGTGGAGTTTTCGACGTTGCACGGGTTTTTCGAGGCGCTCTCGGCGGAGGCGGCGCGGCTGCCCGTGTTTCGGGGCGAGTTGAATTTCACGCTGCGCGGTTGCTACGCGTCCGCCGCGGCGGTGAAGTTCGCCTACCGGCGCGCGGAAAACGCGCTTCTGCGAGCCGAGCGCACGGCGGCGTCCGTCGGCGCGTTGCGCGAGGCGGAAGGCGCGGGCGCGGCGCCGTCCGCGCCGGGCTTGGGCGAGGCGTGGGACGCGGTGCTGTTCAACACCTTTCACGACGTGCTGCCCGGCACGGCCATCGAGCGGGCGCTGGAGGAGCAGCGCGCGTGGCTCGGCCTGGCGCGGCACCACGCGGCGCGCGCGGAAAACGACGCGTTGAACGCGCTCGCGGCGCGGGTGGACACCCGCGTGCCCCGCGCCGCCGGCGACCGGCCCGCGGTCACGCCCGTGCTGCTGTGGAACCCGAACCCGCATCCCTTCGACGGGCCAGTGGAGTTTGAGGCGCCGCTGGATTACCGTCCGCTGGACGCGTTCAAGAACCGGCCCGACGCCGTGCCGCTCGCGGTGCGCGACGGCGCGGGGCGCGCGCTGCCGTTCCAGTGCGTGGCGGTGGAAAACGATTTCGCGCTTGAGACGCCGTGGCGCAAACGCTTCGTCGCGCGGGTGAAAATCCCCCCGTGCGGCTGGCACGTGCTCACGGCGGGACTGGCGGACGCGCCGGCGAAGACGCCCCGCGTGGCAACCGATCTCCGCGCGGGCGCGGGGCGCATCGCGAACCGCGCGTGGGAAATCCGCGCCGCCGCGCGCGCCGCGCGCATCGTGATTTCGCGTCCGGGAAACCCGGCGCGCCGCCTCGGGCTGCGCGTGCTCACGGTGGACGATCCTTGGGGGTCGTGGGGCGGGCACAATGGCGAGCCGGGGTCGGAGCATGTCAACCGCGTGAGGAGCGTCTGGAAAATCAAGGCCGTCGAGGTGCTTGAGCGCGGGCCGGAACGCGCCGCGCTCTGGGTGCGGCTCGCGGACGCGGACGGGGCGTCGTGGAGCGAGCTGACCCTGCGGCTCTGGCGCGGCGACGACGCGCTCGTGGTGGAGACGCGCGCGTTTTGGGCTGAAACATCGGCGCGTTTGAAACTGGAGTTTTCCGGAGTCGGCGGCGATGGTGACGGCGATAGTGGCGTCGGCGTTGGCGGCGACGGTGGCGTCGGCGACAGCGATGACGGCGACAGCGGCGATGGCGGCGACAGCGGCAGCGATGACGGCGGCGGCGAGGCGGAGTTTGAGGTGCCTGGAGGCAGCGTGCGCCGCCGTCCGTGCGGCGATGTGCCGGGCGGGCGCTGGGTGCGCTTGGGGCGGGGGCGCGACGCGTTTGTTTTCGCGAGCGACGCGTTGTATTGCTTCGATGCCGGCGCGGGCACTTTTGGCGCGACGATTGCGAGAAGCGCGCCCTATGCGTCGATAAACGGCGCGCGGCCCGGCGCCGGGCGCCGGCGTCCGTGCATGGACTTGGGCGGGCACCGGTTTCAATTTGCGCTGGGCGCGGGCGCTGGCGCGGCGGACGCGGACGCGCTGGCGCGGCGGCTGGAATCGCCGCCGGTCGCGCTGCTGACGGCGGCGCACGCCGGCGTCCTGCCGCGCACGGGCGGCGTGTTGCGCGCCGGGCCGGGCCTGCGGCTGCTGGCGTTTGCGCGCGCGGCGGCGGGCGACGGCTGGATGCTGCGCGTGCAAAGCACCGCGCGGCGCGCGGCGGACGCGGCGGTCGAGTTTTTGGGCGGGCGCATCGCGCTCGGGAAAATCGCGCCGGGCAGGATACGCACCGTGATTTTGCGGCGCGCGGCGGGCGGCGGCGGATGCGGCGATGGCGGCGGTGGCGGCGGACACGGCGATGGCGGATGCGGCGGTGGCGGATGCGGCGATGGTGGCGGACGGGGCGGCGGACAGAGATTCGCGGGCAGGAATGCCCGCGCTCCTTTCCGCGCGACGGACGGCGGTGGACGGGGCGGCGGCGCGTGGACGTGCACCGTGGTGAACTGCGCGGAAGAAACACTGGCGGCGCCAATGCCGCCAGCAGCGACGGCGACGGCGAAAGGGGGGCGCGCCTCATGAATCCCGCAATCGCGCCGGCGGCGATGCCGGCGATTGAGCAGAGCGACTTGTTCACGCGCTGGCGCGATCCCGTGTCGGGCGTGGAAAGTTTTATCCTCAACAAACGCAGGGCCGCGCCGTTGCAGCTCTCGTTTTATTTCGTCAACTCCGGCTTCTCGGACGACGGGCGTTTTCTGTGGATGTATTGCGCGTTTCCGCCGGGCGGCGACGCGTATTACGGGCGCCAGCTCGCGGTCGCGGATTTCAAGCGGCAGACCGTGCGGCATTTCCCGGAGACGCAGTTCATGGACGCCTCGCCCTGCGTCGATGCCGCGACGGGCGAGGCTTATTGGACAACGGGGCTGGAGGTCTGGAAACGCGGCCCGCGGCCCGGCGACTCGGCGGAGCTGGTCGGGGCGTTTCCCGCCGCGCTGGCGCGCAACCGCCGCCCGTTGCGCATCGCGACGCACCTGAGCCGCTCCGCCGACGGGCGCGCGTTTGCCATCGACGCGCAGATCGGCGCGGAGTGGTTCGTGGGCGAACTGCCGCTGGCGGGGAACGGCGTCAACGGCGTTAATGGCGCAAACGGCGTCAACGGCGCGGGCGGTGCCAACGCCACCAACGCCGCAAACGGCGCGGGCGATGTTGACGGTGTAAACGGTGCGGGCGGCGTCAACGGCGGCGTAAACGGAGCAAACAGCGCGGGCAGCGTTAACGGCGCGGGCGCCAACGGCGCAAACGGCGCGGGAGCCGCCAACGCCGCAACCACCGCCAACACCGCAACCGCCTTTAACGCCTTCAACACCGCCAACGCCTCGGGCGCGTTCCGGCTTTGGCGGCATTTCGACATTTGCCACAACCACGCGCAGTTCAGCCCCGTGGACCCAGGCCTGATGCTGATCGCGCAGGACGGGTGGAACGACTTGCTGACCGGCACCGAGGGCGTGACGCGGGACCGCTTGTGGCTGCTGCGGCGCGACGGGACGCTCACGCAGCTCGTGCCGGACGACCCGTTGCCCTCGTCGTTGCGCGGCCATGAGTGGTGGGGCGCCGACGGCGGGCACGTGTGGTATGTCGATTACCGGCGCGGGACGGCGAAAATCAACCTGCGCACCGGGCGCCACGAGCTGGTGTGGCCGAACGGCCACACCCATTCGCATTGCGACCGCGCCGGGCGCTGGCTCGTGGGCGACGCAAACCCGGACGACGGGAGCTGGCGCGTCGCCTTTTATAACATAAGCACGGGGCGCGAGGCCGGCATCGTGTCCCGGTTGCCGCCGCTGGACCGGCGGCCCTACCATGTCCATCCGCATCCCCGGTTCTGCCTGCGCGACCGCTACATTTGCTACACGACCAACGTGCTCGGCACCGTGGATGCCGCCATCACGCCCGTGGAGCAACTGGTCGCGCTGACAAGCTGACGCGCGCGCCCGCGCGCCCGAGCCTCGACCTCCCTCACTTTTTCGCCCAGAACCCGCATACCGCGAAACCCCGGAACCTCCCGCAACCGCCATGCAGACCCACCCACCCGGCATCCCCGGCGCGACACCGCCGTCCGCGCCCGCAAAAAAAACCTACGCCGCCGGCACGCTGCGCTACACGACGGGCGGCGTCGTGATGCTGTTCCTGTGGCTGTTGTGGGGCGATTTTTGCTTTTCGATTTTCGAGGAGATTTTCTCCAAGTTCCTGCCGCTTTACATGAAGGACCTCAACGCCTCCAGCACGCTGGTCGGCGTGCTGACGGGCAGCCTCGGCGGCATCGTGAACGTGCTCTTCATGCCCGGCATCAGCATGGCCAGCGACCGGCACCGGGGGCCGCGCGGGCGGCGCATCCCGTTTCTGCTCTGGTCCACGCCGTGCGCGGTCGGCTCGCTGATTTTGATCGGGTTTTCGTCGGAGCTTGGCGGCTGGCTGCACGCGTTGCTGGGCGGCGCGTCGCCGGGCGTGACGGCGGCGGGCGTGACGCTCGCGCTGCTGTGCGTGTTTGCGGCGATGTATCATTTTTTCAACATGGTGCTGGTGAATCTCTACCAGTGCCTGTTGCGCGACGTGGTGCCGCCGGCGCTCATGGCGCGCTTTCTGGCGCTGTTCCGCGTGGTGAGCACGGGGGGCCGGTTTGTGTTTTCGTGGTATGTGCTCCCGAACGTGCTCCTGCACCGCGAGGCGGTGTTTCTGGGCGTCGGGCTGGTCTATGTGGTGGCGTTTTTGCTGATGTGCTGGCGGGTGCGCGAGGGCGCGTATCCGCCGCCGCCGCCGCCCTCGGGGGAAAAGGCGCCCCGGTATCTGGCCACCTACATCGTGTATTTCCGCGAGTGCCTGACGGTGCCCGTTTACCGCAATTTCGTGTTCATGTATGCGTGCGTGACGGCGGCCTCGACGTGCGCGATGCCCTTCGTGACCCTCTTCGCGCGGGACACGGTCGGGCTGTCGATGGAGGACATCGGGCGGGTGTTCGCGTGGGGCTGGCTGGCGGCGGCGCTCACCTACGTGCCGTTCGGGTATCTGTGCGACAAGGTTTCGCCGATGCGGGTGGCGTGCTGCGCGCTGGCGGGGCTGATGCTCTCATGGGGCCTCGGCTATTTCGCGATTCAGGGCCGCACGTCGTGGCTGGTTTACTGGGTCGTCGTGGCGATGCTGCCGAGCACGGCCTGGAACCTCGCGCTGACCGCGCTCACGATGCAGTTGTTTCATCAGGAAAAATTCGCCCAGCTCTCGTCCGGCCTCAACGTGCTCGGCTATGGCAGCAGCATCCTGGGCAGCCTCCTGATCGGGCTGTTCATTGATCTGACGGGGCAGAACTACCGCATGATTTTCGCGTGGTCGTTCTGCTGGTTCGCGCTGGCGGTCGCCTGCATGGCGCTGGTCTATCGCGACTGGAAACGGCTCGGCGGCCCGCGCCACTACGCGCCGCCGCTTCCGGGCGGGACGGTATCCAGATTATAACTACACGGGAGCGCAAAGCCGCAAGGCGCGCCCGGTTTCGATTGGGGCCTTTAGGTATTTTGAACCATCCAACGCAATCCATTCCCCGCAGGGAGGCCGCTCCCGGGCCTCCGCGAAAACGCTTCGATTTTCCCATGAAATTCAAACCGCCCTCTCCGTCCGACGGAGGCCTGTGGGGAGGCCTCCCCGCAGGCGTTCCCGCGCCAGACTTCTTGAACCGATGACCCAGGAAACACCGCTCAACATCGGCTTCGTCGGCCTCGGCTGGGGCGCGCACATCGCCGGCACGCTCGCGTCCGGCCCCGCGTCGCGCCTCTTCAAGGTCGCCGCCGGATGCGACACGGACGCGCGCCGGCTCGCGGACTTCTCCGCGCGCCACCGCGTGAAGACCTTCGCCGGCCTCGACGAATTGCTCGCCGACCGCGACGTGCCCGTGCTCGGCCTCTTCAGCGGCCCGGCGGGGCGCGCGGCATTGCTGCGGCGCATCATCCGCGCCGGCAAGGACGTGATGACGACCAAGCCCTTTGAACTCGACCCCGCCGCCGCGCGCGCCGTGCTCGAGGAGGCGCGCGCGCTGGGCCGCGTCATCCACGTCAACTCGCCCCCGCCGGAGCCGCCGCGCTACATCGGGCAAATCCTCAAGTGGCGGCGCGGGCACGACCTTGGCCGGCCCGTCAGTTGCCACGGCGAAAACCTGGCCGCCTACCACGAAAAAGCCGACGGACGCTGGCTCGACGACCCCGCGCGCTGCCCCGTCGCGCCCGTTTTCCGCATCGGCATCTACACGCTCAACGACCTGCTGCGGCTCTTCGGCCCGGTCAGCGCCGTGAACGTGATGACCGGCCGCATCCGCACCGGGCGCCCCACGCCCGACAACGCGTGGCTCGGCCTGCGCTTCGCCGGCGGCGCGATCGGCGGCATCCACGCGAGCTTTTGCGTGGACGACGGCCAGCACTACGCAAACACGCTCACCCTGCACTACGAGCGCGGCACGATCACCCGCAACCTCCTCCCCGCCGCCTACGGAAAAGCCGAGCAGCGCACGCACCTGCGGCTCGTGCGCCCCGCCGCGACACAGGCCGGCCCGGAGGTCGTCATCGAAAACTGGGAGTCGGACGAGGCCTCGGGCAGCTACGAATGGCAGGCGTTTCACGACGCGATCACGGGACGCCGCACAATCGGGATGCCCGTCGAGGAAATCGTCAACGCGACCGCGGTGGCCGCGGCGATGGCGCGCGCCGAACGCTCGGGCGCGACGGAACCCGTCATCATGCCATGAGCACGGAACACGCAAGCGACGGCCCGGAGCCGGTCGGCGTCGCGCTTTACGGCGCCAACGGGCACCAGATCCACGCCCTGCTCGCGACGCGGCGCGCCACGGCGCGGCTTGTGGCCGTGGCGGAGTTTCCCCCGGAAAGACTGCCGCCCGGCCTGCGCGGACGCGACGGCGCGCGCGCCTGCCGCGACCTCGACGAACTGCTCGCCGACCCGCGCGTGGAGCTGGTGTCGCTGTGCTCGCCGCGCCGCCGCGACCAGGCGCGCGACGCCATCCGCGCCCTGCGCGCGGGCAAACACGTTTACGCCGAAAAACCGTGCGCCTTCAGCGAGCCGGAGCTGGACGCGATTCTGGCCGCGGCGCGCGAAGGCGGCGGGATGTTTCGCGAGATGGCGGGCACGGCGTTTGCCCAGCCGTATCTTGAAATGCGCCGCGTGGTCCGCTCGGGCGCGCTCGGGCGCGTCATTCAGGTGGTCGCGGAAAAATCCTACCCGTGGCACGACGGGCGCCCGCAGGATGAGGACATCGACGGAGGCCTCGTCCGGCAGTGCGCCATCCACGCGCTGCGTTTTGTCGAGCACGTGGCCGGCGAGCGCATCACCTCGGCCAGCGCCATCGAAACCCGCGCGGGCAACCCCGTGCCGGGCGGCGGCTCGCGCGTCGCGGCGTGCCTGATGCTCGGCCTCGCGTCGGGCGGCGTGGCGTCCATCGCCGCGAATTATCTCAACCCGGAAGGCGCCGGCGTCTGGGGCTACGAAACGCTGCGCATCCTCGGCGACCAAGGCATGGTCGAGTCCGCGCAAGGCGGCGCCCGCACGCGCCTGGTCGTCGGCGGACGCGACTTCGGGCCGCTGGATGTCACGCGTCCGGGCATCGAGTATCTGGATGCCTTCATCGCGCGAATCCGCGGGCGCGGCGACCTGCCGCTCACCTCCGAGGAAGAGCTAAGCCCCACGCGCTGGGCCATCCGCGCCAAACAAACACTATGAGGATGTTCGATTTTTGATGCCCGATACCGATGCCCGATACCCGATACCGATACCCGATGCCCGATGTTCGATGTTCGATTGCGCGCCACCGTGCCGTGTCCGCTTTCGATTCCGCGCGCAATCGAGAATCGAACATCGGGCATCGGAAATCGAAAATCGGGAACCGGAAATCGAAAATCGGGAATCGAGAATCGAGAATCGAAAACCAACAAATCCGCCAACCCATGAGTCAGGAAAAAAAAGCATTCGCAAAAACCCTCACCACCCGCGCGGCATGCCGCTACCTGCTGCACCTGCCGCCCGGTTACGGACAAGACGGACGCGCCGCGAAAAAACGCTGGCCGCTGCTCCTCTTCCTGCACGGCGCGGGCGAGCGCGGGGACGACCTCGAACTCCTCAAGCGGCACGGCATCCCGAAAATCGTGGAGGCGCGCCCCGAGTTCCCCTTCATCACCGTCTCGCCGCAATGCCCCGCCGAAGGCTGGTGGACGAGCGCCCCGCTCATCGCGTTGCTCGACGAAATCGAACGTCGCCACCGCGTTGACCCGGACCGCGTCTACGTGACCGGCGTGAGCATGGGCGGCTTCGGCACATGGCAGCTCGCGCTCGACCAGCCGCGCCGCTTCGCGGCCATCGCGCCGGTTTGCGGACGCGGCAACCCGCTGCTCGCGCAACGCATCGCGCACCTGCCCGTCTGGACGTTTCACGGCGCGAAGGACAGGATCGTGCCGCTCTCCGCCTCCGCCGACATGGTGCGCGCGCTGCGCCGGCTCGGCGCCAAGCCGCGCTTCACCATCTACCCCGACGCCGCGCACGACTCCTGGACGCGCACCTACGAAAACCCGCGCCTCTACACCTGGCTGCTGCAACACGCGCGCCCGCGCCAGTGACACCCGCCCGGCTCCCGCGCCGCCCGCGCCACGCCGCGTCTCTCCCCGCCGCTCCCTTCATCAAACTTGTTCGCCAACCCCGCCTCCCACCGTGATGCAAAATCCCGCCCCCTTGAACGCATGGCCGAACCCGGTAGGGAGGCCTCTCCGAGGCCTCCGCGAAAACGCTTCGATTTCCCCATGAAAATTCCCACCGTCCGCCCCGCCTGACATCAGGCACGGCAAAAACCAAATTCCCAAACACGCCCAAAACACACCCATCCACACTCATCCACGTCCACCCAAGTCCCTCCACGCCCATCCACGTCCATCCACGCCCAAACACGCCTCCCCCACCTCGAGTGCAACTCAAACTCGTGCCACTCCATCTTTCTTCTCTCCGCCTTCTTCCTCCTTCTCTCCGCCTTCTTCGTTCTTCGTTCCTCGTTCTTCTTTCTTCTTTCCTCTTTATCTTTCCTCTTGTCAGCCCTCTCGCTTCGCTCAGCCCTCCCTGCCCGTTCCTGACAAAAGCGTTCCGAGCGAAGCGAGGAACCTGACAAGAGGAAAGATAAAGAAGAAAGAGGAACGAAGAACGAGGAACGAAGAAAAAGGAACAAAGAAAGAAGAACGAAGAAACAAGAACGAGGAAGGCGGAAAGAGAAAATATCCCGGCGATGACATCACTTTGGGTTGCCCCCTCCCCGCCTCTCCCATGACCTCCCGCGAACTCGTCAAACGCACCCTTGAGTTTTCCAACAAAACCGCCCGCGCCCCGCGCCAGCTCTGGCTCCTCCCGTGGGCCGAGGAACGGTATCCCGCCGAGGTAAACTCCCTCCGCGAGGATTTCCCGGCGGACATCGTCACCGCGCCCTCGGTGTTCTCCACGCCACCCATCAACCGGGGCGACCCTTACGAAATCGGCGAGTCCACCGATGCCTGGGGCGCCGTCTTCACCAACGCCCAGCGCGGCGTCATCGGCGAGGTCAAGCACCCCCTCATCGCGCCCGGCGAAGAAGGCTGGGCGGACACCAGCCGCGTCCACTTCCCCGTCGAATGGCTCGCGTTCGACCGCGCCACCGTCAACCGCTTCTGCGCCTCGACGGACAAGTTCGTGATGGGCGACTGCTGCCCGCGCCCCTTCGAGCAACTGCAATTCCTGCGCGGCTCGCCCGAGCTTTACATGGACCTCGTCACGCGCCCCGCCGGCCTGTCCGCGTTTTTGGAAAAAATGCACGCCTTCTACTGCGAGCTGCTGGAGTGCTGGGCAAAGACCGGCGTGGACGGCCTGATGATGATGGACGACTGGGGCTCGCAGCAAAACCTCCTCATCAACCCCCGGCTCTGGGAGGAAGTGTTCAAACCCCTTTACCGCGACTACATCGCCATCGCGCACGGCCACGGGAAAAAAATCTTCATGCACTCCGACGGCATGAACCTCGCCATCCTCCCGCACCTCGTCGAACTCGGGCTGGACGCGATCAACGCCCAGCTCTTCTGCATCGGCCTCGACCGGCTCGCGCCCTTTCGCGGAAAAATCTCCTTCTGGGGCGAAATCGACCGCCAGCACATGCTGCCGCACGGGACGCCCGCCGACATAGACGCGGCGGTGCGCCGCGTGCGCGACACCCTGTGGGCCGACGGCGGCTGCATCGCCCAATGCGAATTCGGCCCCGGCGCCAAACCGGAAAACGTGCGTCAGGTTTTCCAAAGCTGGGAGTCCCTCGCGCGCAAAACATGATCCCCCCTCCCCCCCCCCTCGTTCTCGTTCTTCGTTCTCGTTCTCGTTCTCTCCATTCCCCCACCTCGTGCTCCCCCCTTCACTCTCTTTCCTCTTTCCTCTTTATCTTTATCTTTCTCCTCCTCTTCCCTTTCCCCTTCCCCTTCTCCTTCCTCTTTCTCTTCCCCTTCCTACTCTCCCCTCCTCCCTCGGCGGCACCGCACGGAAGAGAAAGAAGAAAGAAGAAAGAGGAAAGAGAAAGAGGACCGAGAACGAGGGGAGAAGAACGAGAACGAGGAGAAAAAACGGAGAACGAGAACGAGAACGAGAACGAGGAACGAGAAAGAGGAACGAAGAAAGAGAACAAAAAAAACGAAGAGAGAACGAGAACGAAGAACGAGAACGAGGGGGAGGGACAAGAAGGCCTAGCTTGGTTTTGAAACGCACCCGCCAGAAAATTCCCCTCTCGATTTTTGCACTGGTTTCCCGCATGTCTTTTCCAACCACTCTGCGCCATGCCCTCCGACCCCGATGATCGCGCCACTCTGGTGAAAGTCGCCCGCGAAGCCGGCGTGTCGCTGGCCGCCGCCTCCATGGGCTTGCGCAACCACCCGCGCATCAGCCTCCAGACACGCAAACGCGTGCAAATCGCCGCGAAAAAACTCGGTTACAAACCCGACCCGCAAATCTCGCGGCTCATGTGGCACCTGCGCAACAGCAAGACCGTGAAATACCAGGAAACGCTGGCCTTTCTCAGCGACAACGCGCAACTCGCCGGCTGGGTCTCGTATTCGCAAGCCGACTACTACCTGGGCGCGGCGGACCGCGCCGGAGAGCTTGGCTACCGCATGGAAGTCTTCCATCTGCGGGCGCCGGGCCTGACGCAGACGGGACTCGGCCGCATGCTCCGCAACCGCGGCATCCGCGGCCTGATCACGAGCGCCTTTCGCGAGCCGGGCGCCACGCTCTCGCTCGACTGGCAGCACTTCGCCACCGTCGCCTGCGGCTACTCGCTGGCCAACCCCGAGGTGGACCGCGTGACGACGGACTATTACCGCGCCATGCTGAAAGCCACGGAAATGCTCGCCCAATCGGGCTGCAAACGCATCGGACTCTGCCTGAACACCAGCGACGACACCAAAGTGCTGCACCTCTGGCAGTCGGCGTTTCTCTTCTACCAGCACCACCTGCCCGCCAGGCGGCAACTCCCCATCCATGAATTGTCCGCCGTGACCTGGGAACTGATGACGGCCTCATCCCCGAAAGCGAAGCCGCGGCTCCCCGTCCGCGGCGCGCCCGCCGGGAAAAACGACCTGCACGCATGGTTCCGCGCGACCCGGCCCGATGCCGTGATCAGCGCGGGCTGCGATTTCCCCCTGGAATATGCGCAGACCACGGGCCGCCCGGCCCCGGCGCGCGTGCGCTACTGCAACATGAACATCCACCACGCCGACGCGCGTTCATGCGGCATCGACCAAGCCTCCTACCTCGTGGGCCGGCACGCGTGCAGCCATCTCGTGGCGTTGCTGACGCGCAACGAACTCGGCCTGCCCGGGCACCCGCAAACCACCCTCACCGAATTCCGCTGGATCGACGACTGGAACGAATGGCACGACGGCTGGCTCAAACGCAACACCCGCCTGCAAAGCAGCATCCACACCACAAAATGACCCCCGCCAGACACAAAGCCCGGCGCGCGAATGAGGAGAGCGGCGTAAGCGTAAACCTGCAAAGCCGCGCCCGCGCCACGAAATCCCCTCCGCCAAGCGCGAAGCCCGGCGCGCGTTTTTAGAGCATTTCCTGATTATACCGTCGCATGGGAAACGAGCCTTGGGCGCGAGAGCGCCGGTAGGGAGGCCTCTCCGAGGCCTCCGCCGAACGGGGCTGGCGGTTTGACTTTTCATGGGGAAATCGAGGCATTCTCGTAGAGGCCTCAGAAAGGCCTCCCTGCCGGCGCTCCCGCACCAGTCCTCTTGCGGTTGCGACGAAATAAACCGAAAAAGCTCCAACACAAACCCACGGGCGAGTCGCCCTGCCACTCAATCCCTCTGGCGTCCCGCCCGTGCCACTTTCAGGGGCGAGGACACTTGCGCCGCGCGGTTCGCCTTCGCGCCGGCTCATCGCGAGATGTCGCGCTGGCCGAGAATGGCGTAGCCGCAAAGGAACAGGCAGCGCGCGGCCTCCTCGGGGTATTCCACGTGCAGCGCCAGCGCGGATTTTTCACCGGGGCGTTTTATAAAACCATACAGGTAGTGGATGTTGATCTCCGCCTCGAAAAGCGCGGCGAGGATTTTGCCGAGGTCGGCCTCGCTCGTGATGCCCACCGCCAGCACGTCGGTTTCCGTGTAGGGAAAATCGTTGTTGATCATCAGCTCCCGCGCGCGGTCAGGGTCGTCAACCACGATGCGCAGGATCGTGCTGTGCGTGGTGTCGAGCGCGGTGACGGCGACGATGTGGACATCGTGCTCCGCGAAAAGCGCGGTGAGATCGCGCAGGCGCCCGATGCGGTTTTCGATGAAAACGGAAAACTGCCTCACCGGGTCGCTGGAATAGGAAGTGATTTCGGCGGACATGGCTGCGGGGAAAGCACTCTGGCACGCCGCCACGCGGAGTCAGTTTTCTTTTTTCGGGCGGTAAAACAAGGCCGTGGCGCCCACCGCACCGACGCAGGCGCAGCGGCCCTCGGAGGCGATTTGCCCGCGGAGCGCGGCGCGTTCCCGCAGGCCGGTCCCGAGAAAGCGCAGCTTGACGAGCGTCTGCGCGTCGAGCGCGCGTTGCAACTCGCTGAGAAACGCGGCAGGCGTGAGGCCGGCCTTGCCGAGCTTGAGGGCGGGCGCGAGAAGCTGGCCCATGCCGCGAAGACGTGTTTTTTTCAACGCCGGCTAGGAGGCTGTCGGATAGGGAAAGGCAGTGTGTGGCGGAGCCGCCATCGCGCAACCGACGGGCCGCCGGTTGCGCGGCGTGCGTTGGGGGCGCGGTGGGCGTTGGTGATGGCGTCGCAGCCGGTGGTGTGGAGGAGTTGCGCGGCGTGCGTTGGGGCTTGGCGTGCGTTGGTTGCGCGGTGCGTTTCCGCCGGGCCAGTCAGGGCGCGGCGACATCGGCGGCGCTGCGCAGGGAGACGGTGTCGGGCGTGCCGTCCGCCCGGCGCGGTTCGGGCATGGAATAACGCGTGCCGCCGATTTCCATGTCGAGGTTCTGGAACGGCTCGGCCTCGATGCGCAGCGCGCCACGACGCGGGATCACGCGCGATTCGCCAGCCGGGATGGTGCCTTGGTAGAGGATGGCGCCGCCGGACGCCATGCTGGCTTTCACGAGGACAGGGCCGTTTTTGGACACCAGCGCGAGCACGGGTTCGCCGGCTTGCGGGCGCAGCCAGACTTCGGACGGCACGGCGGTCTGCGCGGTCGCGGGGTCGGTCTTCGCGCCGCGCCCGCTGAAGATCGCCCAGAGCAGCACGATGATGATGACGAGCGTGCCGGCGGCGATGGCGCCGGCCTTGATGAGGAGTTTTTTGTCGATGGGCAGTCCGCCGGACGAATAGGGGACAAAGGTGGCGGGATTGCGCGGCATGGAGGGGGGCGGTTCGTCCGGGCTGGCTCCGCCCGGCGCGGGGCCTTCCGCCGAGGCGGCGGCGGATTGCTGCGCGGTTTGCGCTGGGGCGGAGGACGGCGTCTCTTTCGGCGCGACGGAGGTCGAGATGTCCATGCGTCCGTAAACCTCGCGGCTCAGCGGCGGGCGCGACTTGCCGGCGGCGGCGAGGCCGAGCGCGTTGTAGTCGTTGATGATTTTGTCGGCGGGCAGTCTCAGGTAATTGGCATACGAGCGGAGAAATCCGCGCACATAAATTTCGGGCAGGCGGATGTCGTATTGGTTGCCTTCGAATTTGTGGAGATATTCGCTGCGGATTTTGATGGCTTCCGCAGCTTCGCGAATGGTGATGCCTTTGCGTTTGCGGGCTTCTTCAAGACGTTCGCCGATGGATTGCATGGTGGGAAGTTAAGGGCAAAAGACGGGGAAAGGGGAAGAAGGAAGTGGATGTCGGGCGTGCTTTTTAGTCCGAACGCGGCTTGGTTGACAAGCGGCTTGGGGGCGGGGTCGGGGAAATGGAGGCGGGGGAAAATGCGGGCGGAGGGAATGGAGGCAGAAGGAATGTGGGCGGAAGGAATGTCGGCGGAAGGAATGTCGGCGGGGGCAAGGGGAATGTGGGCGGGCGATTCAAAGTCGAGGCGCACCAAGGCGCTAGGGTGCTCGCGCAAGAAGCGGCGGCGTCCCGCCGCCGGACGCGAGCCACGCGAGCGCTCTGCCCCCGTGACCTTTCGCGTAGCCCAAGCACAAACGGGCCTTCGCGCAGCCCTCCACCCGCAGGCGTTCGCGCAGCCTCTCGCAAGCGGGCGAGGCTTCGCCTCGTCCGGCGGCGGGACGCCGCCGCTCCTTGCGCGAGCGTCTTTCCTCCTTTTTTTGGATTTTGACCGGCAGGGAGGCCTCCGTGGCTACGCCCCGCGTTTCTTCATGAAAGTTCAAGCCGCCCGCTCCGCCCGACGGAGGCCTCGGAGAGGCCTCCCTACCGGCTCCGCGTAACTTTACTCACGGCGAAAACGGGGTTGGCGAACACGTTTAAAGAATAAAGAAGAATACAGAGAAAGAAGAACGAGGAAAAGAGGGGCGTGGCCGCAGTTTGAAGAGCACCTCTCTGTGCTCTTTCGCCTCGGGTTTGATGCACCGACGCTTGCTTCGGCTTGCGGGAGCGGCGGCGTCCCCGCGCCGGACGGGACGGCAGTCCCGCCGGATTGGGCGCGGCGACGCACGTCCGGCGGCGGGGCGCGCCGCCGCCCCAATGCCCCGGAGCGTGCTCCGGGGGGTGTCGCCGATTTCATCGATGCCGGAAATTTTATATCATTGTCGGTATCATTACACGCCGCGGCCTTGAGCCGCGCGCGGCTTGGCGAAAAACTTTCCGGGCACCCTATGACAGAAACCAGCACCGCTGTTAATCCCCCCATTGGCTCCACCGTCACCGAGCCGGCCCGCCGCCTGCCCGTGCGCGCGCTGGTCGATGTCGCCGTCTGCGGCGGGGGGCCGGCGGGCTTCATCGCCGCGGTGGCCGCGGCGAGGGCGGGAGCCTCGGTGCTTTTGCTGGAACGCCACGGGTTTCTCGGCGGCATGGCGACGGCGGGCATGGTCGGCCCGCTGAGCAAGTTCAACCTCGGCGGCGAGCGCATCGTGGACGGCATCCCGGGCGAGTTCATCCGCGCGCTGCACGCGGCGGGCGGCGCCATCATCGACCTGCCGAGCGGAAACGTGCCCTACGATGTGGAATTATACAAACTCACGGCCCAGCGCCTCGTCCGCCATTCGGGCGCCGGCATCCTTCTGCACGCGCAGGTCGCCGGCGCGATTGCCTCGAAAGAGGAGACGGGCCGGCTGACGCACGTGATCATCGAGACCAAGTCGGGCCGCGAGGCCGTCGCCGCGAACCAGTTTGTCGATTGCACCGGCACCGGCGACCTGGTGGCCCGCGCCTCGCTGCCCTGCGAGCTGCGCAACCAGCGCGCAGGCGGCGAACTGCAGCCGATGTCGTTGTATTTCCGCCTAGGCGGCGTGGACACGGACACGCTCAATGTGCTCATGGCGCGCGACGGCACCAAGTATGCGAACCCGGAGTTGCGCGCGGTGCTGGCGGCGGAGGTGAAGGCCGGGCGCCTGCGCAATTTCGGCGGGCCGTGGGCCGTGCACGGCAGCACCATCCGCCCCGGAGAGGTGTCGGTCAACGCCACGCGCATCACCGGCAACGCGGCCAACGCGGACGACCTGTCCCTCTCCGAGCTTGTGCTGCGCGAGGAGGTGCCGGTCATGGTGGATGGTTTCCGCCGCCATCACCAGGCGTTCGCCCATTGTTATCTGATCGAGACGGCCACGCAAATCGGCATCCGCGAGACGCGCGCCATCCGGGGATTATATACCTTGACCGCCGAGGATGTCCTGAGCGCCCGCCCGTTCCCGGACGCGGTGGCGCTGGGCGGCCACCCGATCGACATGCACAAGGCGGACAGCAGCAGCCAGAGCGTGCGCTTTCTCACCGCGCCCTATCCTATCCCCTATCGCGCCTTGGTGCCGGAAGGCTCGAAAAATGTGCTGGTCGCGGGCGGCACGCTTTCGGCGACGCGCGAGGCGTTTGGCTCCGCCCGCGTGCAGGCGCAATGCATGGCGCTCGGCCAGGCGGCGGGCCTGGCCGCCGCGATTTGCGCGCAGAGCGGGGAGTCCGTTTCCAGGCTCGACGGCGCGGCGCTGAGCGCGCGGCTGAAGGCGGACGGAGCGCTGGTTTGACGCCCCCCTCCCGCCCCTCCCGCCCCCGCCGGGTATTTCCCCGCGCAGGTTGACCGACTCGGGCGGCCCCCGCGCCGGGATTGTTTCCGACGCCCCAGGCTATTCCATGACGGCCCCGTCGGCCTTCCCGCGCCCCATTATATCCATTTCCAATGAAAATCACTCTTTTGTAGGGGCGTCGCTTGCGACGCCCGGCTTGATAACCGTGAACCAGCAAAGGCTGTGCTCCAGCAACGGGCTTCGCAAGCGAAGCCCCTACATGGCTCTGCTTCTAAAATGCACTTTTCACTGGGAATTGGCATTATATATTTCCATGCAAATACACACGGCAGATTTATTGCCTCATGCCCTTTCCCGGATGCAACCCAAAGTGATGCAAGCGCAGGAATCTTTCCTCTGTATTCTCTATTCTCTATCTTTCCTCTTTATTCGCTTCGAGGCTCAATACCTCGGGGCTTGCTCCGAGGCATTGAGTCCCGAACGGGGGCGGAAATGGTGTTAAGTGTTGCCCGTTCGTCGGGTGTTGATTGCATTAACTTCCATGTCTCGACCCAAGGAAGCGTGGACGTCCAATCTTGGCGTCATTTTTGCCGTGGCTGGAAGCGCCGTCGGGTTGGGTAATTTTCTCCGGTTTCCCGGCCTCGCCGCCCAATACGGCGGCGGGGCGTTCATGATCGCGTATTTCGTCTCGCTGCTCGTCATCGGCATCCCGGTAAGCTGGGCCGAGTGGACCGTCGGGCGGCACGGCGGCCATCACGGCTATCATTCCTCGCCCGGGGTTTTTCACGCGTTGCTGAGACGGCGCTGGGCCAAGTATCTCGGCGCGATCGGCTTTCTCATCCCGCTGCTGGTCTGCATGTATTACGTGTATGTGGAGGCTTGGTGCCTCGGCTACGCGGTCAACGCGCTTTCCGGGCGGCTGAGCGCGCCGGGCATGGACTACGGGGCGTTTTTCGCCACCTACACCGGCGCGAATGTGGATGGCGTGGCGGTGAAATTCGGGCTGGGCGATGCGGGTCTCTTCGTCGTCATCGTGCTGCTGCTGAATCTTTACCTGCTTTATCGCGGTTTGTCCAAGGGCATCGAGCTGGCCTGCCGTTTCGGCATGCCGTTGCTGGTCATCCTCGGCATCGTCATCCTCGCGCGCGTGCTCACGCTCGGCACGCCCGATCCGGCCAGGCCCGACCAAAACGTGCTCACCGCGCTCGGTTTCATGTGGAACCCTGGCGCCGGCATCCTCGCCAGCCTGCGCAATCCCCAGCTCTGGCTGGCCGCCGCGGGGCAGGTGTTTTTCTCCCTCACCATCGGCCTCGGCATCATCATCACTTACGCCAGCTATCTGCGCAAAACCGACGACATCACGCTCAGCGGGCTTGCCGCGGCGTCGGCCAACGAATTTTGCGAGGTGGCGCTCGGCGGCATGATCACGGTGCCGGCGGCGTTCATCTTCCTCGGCGCGGCGGGTGTCGCGGGGCAGGGCACGTTCGCGCTCGGCTTCATCGTGCTGCCCGAGGTGTTTGCGAGCATGCCGGCGGGGATGCTGTTTGCCTCGGCGTTTTTTGTGCTGCTTTTCCTCGCGGCGGTGACGAGTTCGCTGTCGATCCTGCAACCGACCATCGCGTTTCTGGAGGAGGCGTTCATGCTGCGTCGCGCGGTGTCGGTCGCGTGGCTCGCGCTCATCATGAGCGTCGGCACCGGCTTCGTGTGGTATTTTTCAAAGGACCTGAAGGCGCTCGACACGATTGATTTCTGGATCGGCAACGTCGGCGTGTTCCTCCAGGGCACGATCGTCATCCTGCTGTTCGGCTGGGTGATCGGCATCGGGAAAAGCTGGCGCGAGATGCACCGCGGCGCCGCGCTGCGCGTGCCGGGCTTTTTCCGCATCGTGATGCGCTACATCACGCCGTTGTATCTCATCACGATCTTCACGCTCTTCCTGTTGGACAAGGTCGTGGGCTGGAATTTCAGCTTCGGGAATCCCGTGTTCCGGCAGACCGGTTACATCGCCGATCTGGTTGGAAACGCGCCCAGCCCGGTGGCCCGCCTCACGGTCGGCTTCATCATCGCCGTGTGCCTGCTGGGTCTCGTGCTCGTCGCCGTCGCGGGGCGCCGCTGGCGTTGCAAGCCCGCCGCGCCGCATTACCGAAAATAACCCGCGAGGAACATCCGCCATGAACCTGCCTTTTCTCCTGACAATCATCGCGCAAGCCGGGGTCGCCGCGCCCGCGCAGCCGCTCACCGCGGGCGGCTGGGCGAGCATGATCCTGTCCGTCGGTTTTGTGACGCTGTTGTTTGCCTGGTGCCTCCGCCGCGTGCTGCGCGGCGATGCGGACAACCGGCGCGGAAAACACTGATGGCCGCCCGGCGGGCCGCCGGGGCTGGCGCGCCGGCGGGCGCCCGCGTGGTCCGCGTGCCGGCGCCGTTTGCGTGCTCGCGCGGTCAGTGTGCGGTCAGAGCGCGCGGAAGATTGCGGCGGCGTTTTGGCCGCCGAAGCCGAGGTTGTTGCTCAGGACCGTCTTCACCGCCGCTTCTCGGGCCTCGTTCGGCACGTAGTCGAGGTCGCACTCGGGGTCGGGGTCGGTGAGGTTGATGGTCGGGGCGAGTTTGCCGGTCTGGATCGTCTTCACGCTGATGACGGCTTCGATGCCGCCGGCTGCGCCGAGGAGGTGGCCGGTCATCGACTTGGTCGAGCTGACGGCGAGTTTGCGGGCGTGGTCGCCGAAGACGTTTTTGATGGCAAGGGTCTCGAATTTGTCGTTGTAGGGCGTGGAGGTGCCGTGCGCGTTGATGTAGTCGATGTCGGTGGTGGCGAGTCCGGCGCCGGCCAGGGCGCGGGTCATCGCGATGGAGAGGCCTTTGCCTTCGGGGTCGGGCATGGTGATGTGGTGCGCGTCGCAGGAGGCGGCGTAGCCGGCGAGTTCGCAGTAGATGCGGGCGCCGCGGGCTTGGGCGTGGGAGAGGGATTCGAGGACGAGGATGCCGGCGCCTTCGCCCATGATGAAGCCGTCGCGGCCTTTGTCGAAGGGGCGGCTGGCGTGCCGGGGGTCGTCGTTGCGCGTGCTCATGGCTTTCATGGAGCAGAAGCTGGCGTAGCCGAAGGGGGTGATGGCGGCTTCCGTGCCGCCGGCGATCATGATGTCGGCGTCGCCGCGGCGGATCATGTGCATGGATTCGCCGAGGCAGTGGGTGGCGGTGGCGCAGGCGGAGACGAGGCCGAAATTGGGGCCGCGCGCGCCGATTTCGATGGCGAAGAGGCCGCCGCAGATGTTGCCGATGAGCGAGGGGATGGTGAAGGGCGAGACTTTGCGGGGGCCGCCTTCGATGAGGCGTCGGAGTTGGGTTTCGTAGGTGGACATGCCGCCGATGCCGGAGCCGATGAGGACGCCGACGCGGTCGGCGGCTTCCTTGGCCATGTCGAGGCCGGCGTCTTGGAAGGCTTGTTTGGCGGCGGCCATGCCGAAGTGGGTGTAGCGGTCGTTGCGGCGGGCTTCTTTGGGGTCCCAGTGGTTTTCGATGTGCCAGTCGCGGACTTCGGCGCCGATTTGGCAGGTGTAGTTCGCGGGGTCAAACCGGGTGACGCGGTCGATGCCGCATTGGCCCGCGAGGAGGTTGTTCCAGAAGGTGTCCACGTCGTGACCGATGGAGGCGATGGCGCCGAGGCCGGTGACGACGACGCGCTGGCCGGGAGGAGGATTGGATGCCATAGGATAAGGGATGGGTTGGAGTTGATGGAGGGTTTTTCAGGTTCAGGCAAAGCCTGGAAGCGGGGGTTGGCGTGGTGGTGGTGGTGATGGTGGATTGCCGGTTTCCGGTTTTTGTCCGGGTGGCAGCGTGTCGTTTTTTTGGCGGGGGCGGGGGCGCGCCGGGGAAGGGCGGGGCGCAAAATCCAAAATCCCAAAAAAAGGCGGCCCGCCTTGAGTCTCTCGGGAGGCTCCGGGCGGGACGCCGGTTGCGGGATGCGTTTGGGCGCGAAAGGCTCAGGCCGCGCCGGCCTTGCCTTTGATGTAGTCGATGACTTGGCCGACGGTCGTGAGTTTCTCGGCGTCGGATTCGGGGATTTCGCCCTTGATCTCGTCCTTGAATTCTTCTTCGAAGGCCATGATGAGTTCGACCGTGTCGAGGGAATCGGCGCCGAGGTCGTCCAAGAAGGAGGCCTGCGGGGTGATTTGCTCTTCGTTAACGTTAAGCTGGTTGACGATGATTTCCTTAACGCGTTGTTCGATGGTTTTTTGTTCAGCCATGTGGGTTGGATTACTGAGAGTTGAAAACAGGGTCACATTGCCATGCCGCCGTCAACGGTAAAAACTTGGCCGGTGATGTAGCCGGCTTCTTCGCTGCATAGGAAGGCGGTGGCGTGGGCGATGTCGGCGGGGTCGCCCATGCGTTGCATCGGGACCTGCGCGAGGGCGGCTTTCCGCACTTCCTCGCCGAGCACGGCGGTCATGTCGGTCTTGATGAAGCCGGGGGCGACGGCGTTGGCGGTGACGCCGCGTTTGGCAAATTCGCGCGCGACGGCTTTGGTGAAGGCGATCATGCCGCCTTTCGCGGCGGCGTAGTTGGCCTGGCCGGCGTTGCCGATGAGGCCGACGACGGAGGCGATGTTGACGATGCGGCCGTAGCGGGCGCGGCACATGGGCCAGCCGATGGCCTTGGTCCAGTAGAAGGCGCTGTTGAGGTTGGTCTGGATGACGGCGTTCCAGTCGGCGTCGGACATGCGCGCGAGCAGGCCGTCGCGGGTGATGCCGGCGTTGTTGACGAGGATGTCGATTTTGCCGTGTCTGGCGAGGAGGGTCTCGGCGGCTTGGGTGACGGCGGCGGAGTCGGCCACATCGACGGCGAGCGCCTCGGCTTTGCCGCCGGCGGCGGTGATGGCGGCGGCGGCGGAGCCGCACGAGTCGGCGGATTTCGAGACGCAGATGACGGTGACGCCCGCGGCGGCGAGGGTTTCGGCGACGGCTTTGCCGATGCCGCGTCCGGCGCCGGTGACGAGTGCGATGCGATGGTTGAAGGTCATTGGGAGACGCGAATAAAGGGGGGAAGGCTGACGGTTGGAACGGGAAAACGGAAGACGGAAAATCAGGCGCGGCGGCGCCCCGAAAATTGCCCCGAAATTCTCAGGACGACGCGCGTGGCGGAATGTGTTAGCGTGCGGCCATGCGAATGAGTCACGCACAGATGTATGAGCGCGTCCTCGTGTCCGACGCGGGTTGCGACGGGCGTTTTTTCCCGGGCGTGCTCACCACCGGCATTTACTGTCTGCCGTCGTGCCGGGCGCGGAAGCCGAAGGCGGAAAACATCCGCTTCTTTCCGTCCTGTCAGGCGGCGCGCGAGGCGGGTTTGCGCGCGTGCAAAAGATGCCATCCCGATGATTTCGAGCGCGGGGCCGATCCGGTGCTCGAAATCATCGAGGCGCTCGTCGCCGAGGTGCGCGCGGCGCCTTGGGAGTTTCCCGACGCGCGCGCCGTCGTGCGGCGTTCGGGGTTTGGCGCGACGCGGGTGTTTGAGTTGTTCCGGCTGCACTATCACAGCACGCCCGCGGACTTGCTGGCCGGGGCGCGGGTGGCGGCGGCGCGCCGGTTGTTGGTGGACGGAAAACAAAAAGCCGGGTCGCTGGCCGATGTCGCGGCGGCGGCGGGTTTCGAGTCGCAGTCGGCGTTTCACGAGCATTTCCGCCGGCTCAACGGCCTCACGCCGTCCGCCTGGCGCGAACTCGGCGCGGACGATGACGCCACCGCCGCGCGCGGTTTCACCGTCACGCTGCCCGCCGGCTACCCGGTCGCGCTGTTGTGGCGCACGCTCGGGCGCGACCCGAATGGCGTCACCGAGAGGCTGGAGGGCGGGGTTTTCCGGGCGGCGATCCGCATCGGCGCGGGCGGCGCGCCGGCGTTGCTCACGCTGCGGTTCGGGGACGGCGGTCGCGTGCGCGCGACGTGTTCGCGCGGCCCGGCGCGCGAGGCGCACGCGGTGGTCGCGCGGGTGCTTGGCCTGTCGCAGGACGCCGCCGCGTTCGCGCGGCTGGCGCGGCGGCGCGGGTTTGCCCGGCTCGTGAAGGGGCGCGAGGGTCTGCGGCTGGTGCAAACGGTGTCCGCCTTCGACGGGCTGGCGTGGGCCGTCATCGGGCAGCAGATCAACCTGCCTTTCGCCTTCCAGCTTCGCCAGCGTCTCGCGTTGCACGCGGGCGAGCCGGCGGGGGACGGCCTCGTCGCGCTGCCGGCGCCCGCGACGGTGGCGGCGCTGGCGCCGGAGATGTTGTGCGCGCTGAAGTTTTCAAGGCAAAAGGCGGACTACCTCATCAACGCCGCGCGGCTCGTCGCTTCCGGGCGGCTCGATCTCGAAGGGTTGCGCGCGCTGTCGGCCACGCGGGCGGAGCGCGTCCTGTCGGCGGTGCGCGGGCTTGGGCCGTGGTCGGTCAATTATCTCATGATGCGCGCGCTCGGCTTCGCCGATTGCGTGCCCTACGGCGACACCGGCCTGACGAGCGGGCTGCAATTGTTGATGAAGCTCGAACAACGTCCCGGCGCGGACGCCACGCGGCGGCTGATGCGTGTGTTTGCGCCGCATCGCAGCCTGGCGACCGCGCACCTGTGGCAGATGAAACCCCGGACTTCTTCGGAAAAACATTCATGATTGCGTGGAAAATTTCGATAGGCACCGGGCCGCATGGCACGGGCGGGACACCGGCGGGGTTGGTGTTTTTACGGCGAAACATGGGCGAGGCGTCCGTGCCACGCGGCCTTGCGGGTGGGGCGCCCGTGGCACGCGGTCT
>JAIRTK010000244.1 GCA_031254955.1 Opitutaceae bacterium | reverse complement strand
TGTGTGCAAGAGGTCCTCGCCCTGATGGTCACGCCCGAAGGCCTGCCGCCGGCTTACGAGATGTTGCCGGGCAACACCGCCGACAAAACGAAGCTTTCCGCACGCTCAAATGCGATCTGGCAAGCCGTCCGGTATGTCACGGATTCCTGTGAATGGAAATCTGTGAAAATCCGTGCAATCTGTGGGTAGTTTAATGGCTCGTTTTTATAACCGCGAAAATCGCCAGAGGGCGCGAAATTCATGAAGGGCTTGGTGTTTCGCGCGTTTTTTGCGTTCTTTCGCGGATGAATCAAGGGGGCGTTTATTAAACTTGTTCGCTGAATCTGTTTTCGCCGTGATGCAAAATTCAAGCGCGTCGCTTCAAACAATGGCCGGAGGCGGTGGGGAGGCTCGCCGAGGTCTTCGTGACTACGCCTTGATGTTATACCCATTCCCAATGAAAACCACTCTTTTGTAGGGGCGTCGCTTGCGACGCCCGTTGCTGGTGCACGGTTATCAAGCCGGGCTTCGCAAGCGAAGCCCCTACATGGCTCTGTTTCTAAAGTGTCCTGTTCATCGGGAAATGGGATTATGCCTTGGTGTCGCCATGAAAGTTCAAGCCGCCTGTTCCGTCCGGCGGAGGCCTCGGAGAGGCCTCCCTACCGGCTGCGCGTGACTTTACGCACGGCGAAAACGAGGTTGGCGGACAAGTTTATTTTCGGCACAGGGGTTGCGGTGCGCGGGCGCGGGGGCTGGCTGGCGGGCGGGCGGGCGGCGGAAGGCGCGGCGCGGCGGATACGGGGGCGCGGGGCGGGGGCGCCGGGGGTTGCGATGCCTCCGTTTCCAAATATAACGAGGACTTCGCCACGGATAACGAGGGTTTCGTCACGGATAATGAGGGCTTCGCCACGGATAATGAGGGCTTCGTCACGGGGGCGGCGCGGGCGGGTGCGTCGGGGCTTGGGCGCGCTGGAGGGCGCAGGCCATCGAGTAGGCTTGGGTGGAGAAATCGGGTTCGGCGGGCGTGTGGCGCAGGGGCGGCAGGTAGCTGCCGTTGGGGTAGAGGATGCGGGCGTTTTCGTTGTCGCGCAGTTCGGGCGGGAAAAATTCGGTCATGAGCCATCGGCGCAGCGGCGGCGATTCGATGGGGAAGAGCACTTCCACGCGGCGGAAGAAGTTGCGCGGCATCCAGTCGGCGCTGCCGGCGTAGATGAGCGGTCCGGCGCCGTGGTTTTCAAAATAGAAGGCGCGGGCGTGCTCCAGGTAGCGTCCGACGATGCTGCGCACGCGGATGTTTTCGCTCAGGCCGCGGATGCCGGGGACGAGGCAGCAGGTGCCGCGCACGATGAGGTCGATTTGCACGCCGGCGCGGGAGGCGTTGTAGAGGTTGTCGATGGTGTCTTTGTCCACGAGCGAGTTCATCTTGGCGATGATGCGGGCGGGTTGGCCTTCGGCGGCGCGGGCGGTCTCGGCTTGGATGAGTTCCTGGGTGCGGCGGTGGAGGTTGTGGGGCGCGACGAGGAGGTGGGCGAAGTCGGGCGCGAGGCTGAAGCCGGTGAGCGTGTTGAAGAGGTTGGCGGCGTCTTCGGTGAGGTGCGGCGCGGCGGTGAAGAGGCTGAGGTCGGTGTAGAGGCGCGCGGTTTTCGGGTTGTAGTTGCCGGTGCCGAGGTGGGCGTAGCGGCGCAGCGCGGCGCCTTCGCGGCGGACGATGAGGGAGCATTTGCAGTGGGTTTTGTGGCCGACGAGGCCGTAGATGACGTGCACGCCGGCTTCTTCGAGTTGGCGCGCCCATTGGATGTTGTTGGCTTCGTCGAAGCGGGCTTTCAGTTCGACGAGGGCGGCGACTTGTTTGCCGTTGCGCGAGGCTTCGATGAGGGCGCGCACGATGGGCGAGTCGCCGCTGGTGCGGTAGAGGGTTTGCTTGATGGCGAAGACTTGGGGGTCGCGCGCGGCTTGTCTGACGAAATCGACGACCGGCTGGAAGGAGTCGTAGGGGTGGTGGAGCAGCACGTCTTGCGCGCGGATGGTGTCGAAGATGGTTTCGGCGGCGCGGAGGGGCGAGGCGTTGACGGGCGCGAAGGCGGGGAATTTCAGGTCGGGGCGGTCGATGTCGGCGAGGCTTATCAAGCGGAGGAGGTTGAGCGGGCCGTGGAGGCGGAAGACGTATTCGCGCGCGAGGTCGAGGTGGGTGCAGAGGGTTTCGAAGATGGGGTCGGGGACGTTGTCTTCGATTTCGAGGCGCACGGCGGCGCCGCGGCGGCGTTGGCGGAGTTGTTCTTCGATGCGTTGGAGGAGGTTTTCGGCTTCTTCGTCGTCGATGTAGAGGTCGCTGTTGCGGGTGACGCGGAAGGCGGAGGCGTCGCGCACGCGGTAGCCGGGGAAGAACACGTCGGCGCAGAGTTTGATGATTTCGCTGAGGAATACGAAGCGTCGCGGGCCGTTTTCGCCGGGGCAGAGGCGCACGAGGCGCGGGAGGATGCGGGGGACGGGGAGGATGGCGGTGCGCGGCGGGGTTTCGCGGTCGCCGGGGTTGTCGAGGCAGACGACGACGTTGAGGGTTTTGTTGCCGAGCTGGGGGAAGGGGTGCGCCTGATCGACGCCGACGGGTGTGACGACGGGCAGGACTTGTTTCTGGAAATACTCGCGCGCCCAGGCCAGCTCGCCGGGGTCGAGTTCGCGCGCGGGTTTGATGAAGATGCCTTCGCGGGCGAGCGCGGGCACGAGTTCTTTGCGCCAGCAGAGGTATTGTTCCTCGACGAGCGAGGCGACGACGGAGTGGACGCGGCGCAGTTCTTCTTCGGGGGAGAGGCCGTCGGCGGTAGGCTCGGTGACGCCGGACTCGACTTGCTGGATGATGCCGGCGACGCGGATTTCAAAGAATTCGTCGAGGTTCGAGCTGACGATGGCGAGGAATTTCACGCGTTCGAGGAGCGGGTTTTTCCTGTTGCGCGCCTGTTCGAGGACGCGGCGGTTGAAGGCGAGCCAGGAAAGCTCGCGGTTGAAGTAGGCGAGTTTGGCGGGGTGCGGGGAGCGGGCGGCGGCGTGGGCGTGAGCGGCGGCGCGGGCTGCGGTGGAGGCGGCGGTAGCGGCTGTGGCGTGGGCGGCGATGGCGTGGGCGGCGGTGGCGGCAGACACGGGGGCGACTTGGCTGTCTGGCTCGACCACCCAGAGCGCGGGGTTCGGAGGAGGCCGCCGCGCCTTGCGCCGTTTTTTGGTGGAACTGGATGCGCGTTTCGCCATGTCGTGCGTAAAGGAAAGGCTGGAAGAGTAGCGGTTCCCCGCGACTAGGCCACCTAAAAGGGGCGGGGGAGGCTTGGGGTGGGGCGGGTGGTGTGCGACTCCGTGTGCGACTCATAGTGAAGCCCTGCGCCCGGCCTCTTTCTTCTTTCCGCTTTCTCTCTCTCTTTTCTCCTTCTCTTTATTTTTGGTTCCTCGCTTTTTTGAATGGATCTCGCAACACGCAGCCTCGGAGGGGCGGCGGCGAGTAGTGAGTAGTGGTCGTGAGTCGTGAGTCGTGAGTCGTGAGCCGTGAGCCGTGAGCCGTGAGTAGAAACAGCGGTGGTGATAAGCCCCGGAGGGGCGACGCGCAGCGCATTCGTAGGGCCGTGACCTTGCGTCAGGCACGCGCTGCCTTGCGCAATCTCGGGCCTATA
>JAIRTK010000183.1 GCA_031254955.1 Opitutaceae bacterium | reverse complement strand
CCCGTTGCCCATTATGGTGTCACGGGCAAGGTCCGCTTCGCTCTCCACCTTGCCCGCGACACCTAATCTGGCAACTATTGGGGCGCGGGAGTTCGCTGGCCGCTGCCAGCACATTGAAGACACGGCAGACGCGCCTCGCGATCTGTGACCCGCGCATGGCTGGCGTTGCCAGCCCCCTTGTGCGCCGCTTTTTGCAAGCCGGCGTTTCCGTCTCTTCCCGCCGCCCGTCCATGCAATCCACCGCTGGACGCGCCTGTCCAAACCCAAGCCACCTTTGGCGCGACCGGCTTGGGCGCGGAGCGCCCAAGCCCCTCCGAATGGTCGCCAGAATGTTGCCAAAAATGATGTTTTTTGCTTCCCATGCTTGTTATAATCCGTTATACTTTTATCTATATAAACTATTAGCAAACAATTAAATCCGATATTACTAGTAGCTTGTTCATAGCAAACGTGCTGGCTGGCAGTCGGCGCTCTCAGTCGCTGGCGCGAGGCGGGAGTGCCACGGCGATTGGAGTGGGTATGGACAGCGGCGTCATCGGCTTGGCCTGTGAGCTTGGGCAGGCATGGCTGGCGGTAGGGGGGGGGATATCCGGAGCCTCTGGAGGACGCTCCGGACTTCTTATGATAGTCTGTGAGCTTCGCCACGCTCGACGGAGGCCTCGGAGAGGCCTCCCTACCGGCGCTGACGCGCCTTTTCGTCGGGGTGTTGCCGCTTCGTTTCGTCGGGGCACAATATACTCCGGAAAAGTCACTTTTAGAGTTTGGAACTTGGGAGCTTTATACAGGCCGCATGTGTCGTAGTCATAGTCATTTTCAAACAGTTATGGTTTTGTCCGGCTTTGGCTGGGGTGGGTTTTTCCCAAGTGGTTCGATGTTGTAAGGGTTGGGGAGAAAGAAGGCGGCGGTGCGGCGGCCAGGGAGAATCACATTATTTTTATGAACGAGGGTGAGGCGTTGCCGTCATGCCGCGGGGCGGCGGGTTGCCGTTCCACTCGAAGCCAGGCTTGGCCGATGGCGCGCCGCGCCGCTCCGGCGCGGTGCGGCGCCCAACCCCGCCATTGACCCGCCGCCGGCATCTTGTTTAGAGTCCGCCTTTTTTCATCGCTCCATACGCGTCCGCTCAACCGCTTCGGCTTCAACCCAGTCCTTCCCGGCCCAAACTTCCCGGCCCAGTCCCGGCCCAGTCCTCCCGACTTGAATACTCCCATGTCCACACCATCCTCTGCATCCGCATCCTCCACCGCCGCGTCCGCTACGCTCGCCGCTGTGCCATCCACCGCCGCCGCGCCCGCATCCTCCGCCACCGCGTCCGCCACCGCCGCCGCGCCATCCGCCGCGCCCGCGCCCGCCGCCGCCGAAGTTTCCATGGAGACCCTCGTCGCGCTCTGCAAACGCCGCGGCTTCATCTTCCAGTCCTCCGAAATCTACGGCGGACTCAACGGCTTCTTCGACTACGGGCCGCTCGGCGTCGAACTCAAGAAAAACATCCGCGACTGCTGGTGGAACGACATGGTGCGCCGCCGCGAAGACATCGTCGGCATCGAGTCCTCCATCATCATGCACCCCAAAGTGTGGGAAGCGTCCGGCCACGTCGCCGGGTTCACCGACCCGCTCGTTGATTGCAAAGCCTCCAAGCAACGCTTCCGCGCCGACCAACTCTTCTTCTCGCCCGTCGTCATCGACGGCCAAACCGCCGGCTACGTCTCCGCCCTCGAAAGCGAAAACACCGCCGCCGAACTCCAGGCCGCCGCCGAAACCCTCAAACGCAAAAAAGCCCTCCAAGGCGCGCTCGCCCCGGTCGAGCCGCGCGACATGACCGAAGCCCGCCCCGAGGAAATCCCCCAAATCCCCTCCCCCGCCACCGGCGAACCCGGCAGCCTCACGCCGCCGCGCGCGTTCAACATGATGTTCGAGACCTACGTCGGCGCGCTGCGCGACGCCTCGGCCATCGCCTACCTGCGCCCCGAGACCGCGCAAGGCATGTTTGTCGATTTCAGAAACGTCGTGGACACCGGCCGCGTGAAACTCCCCTTCGGCATCGCGCAAATCGGGAAATCCTTCCGCAACGAAATCACCCCGCGCAACTTCATCTTCCGCTCGCGCGAATTTGAGCAGATGGAGATGGAATACTTCATCCACGAAGACGCCGACTGGGAGCAATGCCACAAGGAATGGATCGAGTGGTGCCGCCGCTGGCTCGTCTCCATCGGCCTGCCCGAGACGCACCTCAGCCTCCACGACCACCCGAAGGAGAAACTGGCGTTCTACTCGCGCGGCACCACGGACATCATGTATAAATACCCCTTCGGCGTGCAGGAACTCTGGGGCATCGCCGCGCGCGGCGCCTACGACCTCACGCAACACGCCAGCGCCTCCGGCAAGCCGCAGGAAATCTTCGACGAAGCGACCAGGAAAAAATTCGTCCCGCACGTGATCGAGCCGGCGGTCGGCGTGGACCGCATCCTCCTCGCCGTGCTCTGCTCCGCCTACGCCGAGGAGCCGGTGGCCGGCGAGAAAGGCAAGACCGAGACCCGCGTCGTCCTGCGCCTCTCCCCGCGCATCGCCCCGGTGAAAGTGGCCGTGCTCCCGCTCCTCAAAAACAAGGAACAACTGGTGGCGCGCGCGCAAGAACTCTACAAGAAACTCAAACGCCGCCACACCGCCTTCTACGACGAGACGGGCGCCATTGGCCGCCGCTACCGCCGGCAGGACGAGATAGGCACGCCGTGGTGCGTGACGATTGATTTTGAAACGATCGAGAAAGACGGCACCTTCACCCTCCGCGACCGCGACACCATGCAACAAAAACGCATTAGCGAGCCGGAGCTTTTCGCGTTGCTGGCCGAACGGGTATGGTAAACGAGGCAAGCGCGGCCACGACCACGCAAGAGGCTTTACGCGCTGCCGGCCAGGCTGTCGTAGCGCAGACTTCCAAGTCTGCTTCCTTTAGCGCTGCTGGCTTTACGCGCTGCTGGCTTTACGCGTTGCCGGCTTTACGCGCTGCCGGCTTTTTGCGTTGCCGGCCGAACGGGTATGGCAAACCCCACCGCAACGCCCCGAGCGCCGAATGACGCCCTAGCCGAACCCGTTTCGGCCTGTAGAGCATTCCCGCATGATTCTGTCGCAAGGGAAACGATGGATTGGGCGCGGCAGCGCCGGCCCTCTTGCGGTTGCGACACAATAATACCCTTTCCCAGTGAAAAGTACCCTTTAGAATTAGAGCGATGTAGGGGCTTCGCTTGCGAAGCCCGGTGCGGGTGCACGGTGATCAATCCGGGCGTAGCAAGCGTAGCCCCAACAATCCTCTGCGTCTAAAG
>JAIRTK010000100.1 GCA_031254955.1 Opitutaceae bacterium | reverse complement strand
GGGCGGGGAAATGAATTTCCCCGTCAAAAGCGGGACTGAAGTCCCGCACTCCATAAAAACCGCCTGCGTAACAATAGCCTCCACCGCATGACCGCCCCCTCCGACAACTCCCCGCCCCCGCTTCCGCCGCTCTTTGGCCGCGCCGTGGCCGCGATCCATTGCGTGGGTGTCGCCGGCATGGGCCTCGGCCCGCTCGCGATTTATCTGGCGCGGCTCGGCTTCGAGGTCAGCGGCGAGGACGACCACATGAACGGAGTCATGCACGCGCAACTCGAACGCGCCGGCATCGCGCTCACGCCCACCGGCGGCCTGCCGGGACGATGCGAGCTTGTGGCGTGCTCGTCCGCCGTGCGCGACGGACATCCCACCGTCGGCGCGGCGCGCGCGCGCGGCCTCCCCGTGGTGCGCCGAGGCGAACTTCTCGCCGAAATCGCGCGCGGGAAAAAACTCGTCGCCATCTGCGGCTCGCACGGGAAAACCACCACGACCGCGATGCTCGTCACCGTGTTGCGCCGCGCCGGATTTCCCGCCGGCTACGTGCTCGGCGGACTCTTTGACGACGACACGCCGCCCGCGGCGGCGGCGCGGCAGCAGCAGCCGGCGAATGAAAAACGGATAAGGAATACTGAAAAATGCCCCGGCGCGGACCCTCATTCCCCATTCCCCATCTCCCCTTCTTCATTCGCCGCCGGCGAAGCCGCCGCCGCCGGCTGGCTCGTCGCGGAAATCGACGAAAGCGACGGCACGATAGAAAACTTTTCGCCCGAAATCACCGTGGCCGGAAACCTCGACTGGGACCACCCCGACCACTACCGCGACCCCGCCGCGATCGAAGCCGCGTTTGCCGGCATCTTCGGGCGCACCCGAGGCGCCGTGCTGCTCGGCGCGAACGCCTTTGCCGGCGGCGTCAGGCTCAGGCAGCCGCTGCGCGAATCGGTTGTCACCTTCGGCCCCGGCGCGGACTTCGATTTTCGCGTCGAAAACGAATCCCCCGACAACGGACGCCAGACGCTCGCGCTCGGCGGACGTTTTCCCATCGCCGCCGCGACCGTGCGCGCGCTCGGCGCGTTCAACGCCGCCAACGCCGCCGCCGCGCTCGCCGCCGCGCACCTGATGGGCGCGCCGCTCGCGCCCGAGCTGCTCGCCGCCTTCCCCGGCGTGCGCCGCCGCCAGTCCGTGCTGCTCGCCAACAGCGAACTTACCGTCATCGAAGACTACGCGCACCACCCGGCGGAAATCTCCGCGCTGCTCGCCAGCCTGCGCGCGCGCATCGCGGGCAACGGGCGGCTGGTCGCGGTGTTCCAGCCGCACCGCCACAGCCGCACCGCGCGCTTCAAGGCCGACTTCGCCGCCGCGCTCGCGCTGGCCGACCGGGTGTGCCTCATCGACGTTTACCCGGCGGGCGAGCCACCGCAAGAAGGCGGGCACGCCATCGACGTTTATCGCGAACTGCGCCGCGCCGCGCCCGCGCCGCCGGTGCTCTATTGCAACGGAAAAACGGATGCGATGCTGGCCGCGCTCGCGCGCTCCGTCGCGCCGGGCGACTGGGTGGCGTTCGTCGGCGCGGGCGACATCGACCGGCGCGCGCGCGAGTGGCTCGTGCTGGCCGACGAATACCGGCGCGTGGCCAACCGCTGGGCGACCATCGCGGTCGCCCTGCGCGGCAGCGTGTCGGTCGAGACCAAGGTGCGCCACGAGGAGCCGCTCGCGCCCAGGACGACGCTGCGCGCGGGCGGCGCGGCGCGCATCTATGCCGAGCCGGCGGGCGAGGCGGACCTGCGCGCCTTGCTGCGCGAGGCCCGCGCGCGCGCGCTGGATGTTTTTCCGCTCGGGCGCGGCTCGAATCTCATCGTGCCCGACGAAGGCGTGGACGGACTCGTCATCTCGCTCGCGCACCCGTCATGGCAGGCCTTTGAACCGCGCGGCGACGGCGGCATCTGGGCGGGCGCGGGCGTGCGTTTGAAAAACCTCTGCGGCCTCGCGGCCAAGGCCGGCCTGGGCGGGTTCGAGTTTTTGGACGGCATCCCGGGCAGCCTCGGCGGCGCGCTGCGCATGAACGCCGGCGCGATGGGCGCGTGGACCTTCGACGTGGTCGAGCGGGTGCGCCTCATGACGCGCGACGGCGAAGTGCGCGAGGTGCCGCGCGCGGAGTTGCACGCGGGCTACCGGCATTGCGCGGAGCTGCGCGACGGCGGCATCGCGCTCGGGGCGCTGCTGCGGCCTTCGGCGGCGCGCCCGGCGGAGGACATCGCCCGCCGGCTCGACGCCTACCGCGACAAACGCCGCGAGTCCCAGCCGCGCGAGCCGAGCGCGGGATGCGTTTTCAAGAACCCGGAAGGCGCCGCCGCCGGGCGCCTCATCGACGAATGCGGCCTGAAAGGCGAGTGCGTGGGCGGCGCGGAAGTATCCGCCGTGCATGCCAATTTCATCGTCAACCGAGGCGGCGCGACCGCGACCGACATCATCGAGTTGACGCGCATCGTCCGCGCCAGGGTCGCGGAAAAAACCGGTGTCACGCTGGAGCCGGAGGTGATTTTATATGGGAAGGAATGGGGCGAGGTTTTATAATCCCCCCAAAAAAAATCGTTCTCGTTCTCTTACTCGTTCTCGTTCTCTCAATCTTTCCTCTTTCTTCTTTATTCTTTCTCTTTCTCTTCCCTCATTCTCTTCCTCGTCCTCTTCCTCGTTTTCTTCCTCGTCCCTGAAGGCTTTCTCTTCCCTTTTTCTTTTTTCCGCTGACGGCGCGCCCGGAGGAGAAAGGGAAAAGGGGAAGAGAAAGAAGAAAAGGGAAAGGGAAAGAGGAAAGGGGGAAGAGAAAGAGGAAAGAATAAAGAGGAAAGAGAAAGAAGGAAGAGAGCGATTGAGAGAACGAGAGCGATTGAGAAAACGACCGAGAGAACGAGAACGAGAACGAGAACGAGTAAGAGAACGAGAACGATTTTTGGCCTATGACCACGCATCCCATCATCGCGATTTTTGCCGGAGGCACTTCCTCCGAGCGCGAAGTTTCGCTCGGCTCCGGCGCGGCCTGCGCGGAGGCGTTGGCGAAAAACTTCGCCACGGAGTTTTTCCAGATCGACTCCGATGCGCTGCCCGCCGGACTCGACCCGGCGCGACACGTGGTGTTTTCCACCTTGCACGGCACCTTTGGCGAGGATGGCGGGATGCAGCGCCTGCTCGACGGCGCGGGGGTGTTTTACGCGGGCTGCGACGCGGCGGCGAGCGCGCTCACGATGGACAAGTCCGGCACCAAGCGCGCGGTGGCCAAACACGGCGTGCGCGTGCCGCCGGGCCTCGCCTTCCCGCCCGGACGCAAGCCCTCCGCCGCCGAGGTCATCGCGCAACTCGGCGACCAGCTCGTGCTCAAGCCGAACAACGAAGGCAGCAGCGTCGGGCTGCGCCTCATCGCGGGCCGCGCGCAACTGGAGGCCGCGCTGGCGGAGGCGACGGCGGAGCGCGACTGGCTCATCGAGCGCCGCATCGCCGGGCGGGAGCTGTCCGTCGGCGTGCTGGACGGACGCGCGATGGGCGTGGTGGAAATCCGCCCGCGCTCCGGCGTGTATGACTACGCGAGCAAATACACCAAGGGCGCGACCGGGTATCTCGCGCCCGCCCCGATCGGCGACGCGGCCACGCGCGCCGCGCAGGCCGCCGCCGGGACGGCGTTCGCCGCGTGCGGCTGCCGCGATTATGCGCGGGTCGATTTCATGTTATCGGAGGAAAACGCATTGTTTCTGCTGGAAATCAACACGCTGCCCGGTATGAAGGAAACCAGCCTGCTGCCAATGAGCGCGCGCTGCGCGGGACTGGATTTCACCGCCTTGGTCCGGGAACTGGTTTCGCCCGCCGCGCGGCGCTTTTTGACGGCGCGGGAACAACACCAACACCCATGAAAGCACCACCCGGAAAACCCATCAGGCAACGACCCGCGTCGTGGGAGGACCTCGTGCGCGACCCGCTCCCGCGCCGGGTAATGGCCCCGGCGGGCCGCAAGCGCCGCGCCTTCTCCACGCTCAGGACGGTCGGCGGCATCGCCATCCTTTGCGCCGCGACCTGGGCCGGCTTCGAGCTTTACCGCATGTGGGAGGCGAACCCCGCGCGCATCAAGGCGCCCGCGCAGAGCGGGCCGCTCAAGACCATCACCTTCCAGACCAACGGCGTGCTCGACCGCGCCTGGGCCGGGCGGACGCTCGCGATCCCGCCCGGCACCGGCATGATGGCGCTGGATTTGTTTTCGTTGCGCGACCGCCTGCTCGCGTCCGGGCAGGTGCGCGCCGCCGTGCTCGCGCGCGAGTTCCCCGACACGCTTTCCGTGGTGGTCGAGGAGCGCGACCCGGTGGCCCGCATCGTGGCGAGCGAGCCGGGCGGCGCGCCCGAGACGTTCCTGGTGGACCGCGCCGGCATCGTATATCCAGGAATCAACTACCCGCGCTCGCTGGTCACGACGCTGCCGTATCTCGCCGGCGTGCGCCTGCGCCGCGTGGAAAACGGCGCCGGTTTCGCGCCGGTCGAGGGCATGGAGACCGTCGCCAACCTCATCGGCACCGCGCGCGCCTACATCCCGGCGCTGTTCTCGCGCTGGCATTCGATCTCGCTCGCGCGCCTCGCCCCCGACGGCGTGCTGGTGGTGCGCTCCGCCGACGTGGAGACGCTGGTCTTCGGCACGCGCGACGATTTCTTCAAGCAAGTCGCCCAGCTCGACTTCATCGTGGACGAGTCGCGCGCGCAGTCCGGCATCGGCCCGATCAAGATGATCGACCTCTCCATCGGCCGCACCGTGAGCGGCACGCAAATCCCCGTCACCTACGGCGCGGCCCCGCCGGTTCCCGGCCAGGCGCGCCGCGCCCCCGCGCCGGCGCGCGCTAGGGAGGGATAGGTTTTTCCCAGCCAAGAAAAAACGCTTTTCCAACCCTCGCCCGCATCCACCCGTGAGTTCCAAAATCCAGACCATCGGAGCCATCGAAATCGGTTCATCCAAAATCAGCGTCCTCATCGGCGAGCTTTCGCGCGGGCGCTCGCTCAGCATCATTGGCAAAGGCTGGTGCCAGTCGCACGGCGTCGTGAAAGGCGACGTGGTCGATCTGCGCGCGGCGAGCAATGCCGTGCACGCGGCCATCCTCGACGCCGAATCGAGCGCGGGCGGCCAACGCTTCGACAGTGTCTTCCTCGCGCAAACCGGCGGGCACCTGAAGGGCTTTTACAACGAAGCCTCCGTCAACGTCCAGCGCGCCGACAACATGGTCACGCAAATGGACATCGACAACGTCCGCGAAGCCGCCACCGGACGCGACCTGCCCGCCGGTCGCATGCTCGTGCACAACATCCAACGCCCCTTTCTCCTCGACGGACGCATCGTGCCCGATGCGGAAAACCTCAAGGGCCGCGTGCTCAAAGTCGGCTACTGGACGGTGCACGGCAACCAGGAACGCCTCGCCAACAACATCAACGTCATCCGCGGCTTCAACCTCCAAGTCAGCGAACTCATCCTCTCCAGCCTCGCCTCCGGCACCATGGTGACCTCGCCCGAAGAGCGCCAGACCGGCGTCATCGCCATCGACATCGGCGCGGGCACGACCGACTATGTTTTTTATCGCGCCGGACGCGCCTGCATGACCGGCGCCATCCCCGTCGGCGGCCTGCACCTCACCAACGACCTTTGCATCGGCCTGCGCCTGACCGAAGGGCAGGCCGAGAAAATGAAAACCCGCTTCGGACGCGGCATCATCGCCACGCGCGACAAAAACGAAAAAGTCTGGCTCAACGGCGATTTCGCCATCGGCGACCGCCCGCTCCCGAAAAACTCCATCGAACTCATCACCTCGCTGCGCGTCGCCGAGATCTTCGAGGTGGTGAAAACCTCGCTCGGCGCGGAATTTTCCACCGACCAAGCCGTGTCCGGCGTCGTGATCACCGGCGGCACCTCGCAACTCCCCGGCGTCGCCGACGCCGCCGCGACGGTCTTCGGCCTGCCCGCGCGCATCGGCGAATTTCCCGGCTACATCAACGAACAGCTCCGCGATCCCGGCTACGCGACGGTGCTCGGATTGCTTTACTTCGGATTGAATTCCACCACCGCCACCGCCGCCTCCTCCGCCCGCCGCCGGAAGACCGGCTGGTGGCAGAAACTTTTTGCCGGAGCCTGAACCGCACAAGCCCCATGAGCATGGACGAACTTCCCCTCACCACCGAAATCCTCACCGACCGCGACATCGCGATCAAACTCGTCGGCATCGGCGGCGCCGGCTCCAATGCCGTTGACCGCCTGAAAATGGAGAATCTCGACCGCCTCCAGTTGACCGTCATCAACACCGACTACCAGGCGCTCTCCACCTCGCCCGTGCAGGACAAAGTGCTCATCGGACGCGGCATCACGCGCGGACTCGGCGCGGGCGGCGACCCCGAACTCGGACGCGAGGCGGCGGAGGCCGACCGGGAAAAAATCGCCGCCGTGGTGAAAGACTGCGACCTCGTGTTTCTCGTCGCCGGCATGGGCGGCGGCACCGGCAGCGGCGCGGCCCCCATCGTGGCCGAGGTGGCCGCCGACGCCGGCGCCATCGTCATCGCGTTTGTCACCATGCCCTTCAGCTTCGAAGGCGGTCGCCGCGGCAAGCAGGCCGAAGAAGGACTTGTCACCCTGCGAAAAGTCTGCGACGCCGTGATTCCGCTGCCCAACGACATGCTGCTCCAAGAGGCCGGCGACGGCGAAGGCGTGCTCGACTCGCTCGCCAACGCCGACCAGTGGATCGGACGCGGCGTGCGCGCCATCTGGGCGATGATGAACCGCACCGGACTGATCAATCTCGATTACGCGACCCTCCAGCGCGCCTTCATCCGCCCCTGCGGGAAAACCCTCTTTGGCCTCGGCGGAGGCGCGGGCGAAAACGCCGCGCAGGACGCGATTGACAGCCTGAATGCCTGCCCGCTGCTGCACGCCCCGGAATTTTCCAGAAAAGCCGACCGCCTGCTCGTCAACATCATCGGCGGCACCGACCTCACGCTGCCCAAAGTGAACGAGATCATGACCGCCGTCAGCGAGAAATTTGTCAGCCGCGAATCGCACATCATCTGGGGCGCGGTGATCGACGAAGCCATGCAAAACCGCATCGAAGTCTGCGTCATCGGCACGACCGATGTCGGCTCGCGCATGGTGCGTCCTCCAACCCACCGGCCTGGCGCCGAGCGCCCCGCGCCCATGCCGCCGGCCCCCCAAAGAACGGACGCGCCGGGCAGCGTGCTGCCGGGCCTCGACGATCTCATCGGACGGCTCCCGGCGAGACCGGGAAAAAAGAAGTCCCCGGCATCCCCGATGCCGTCCGCCGGGCAGAATGAATTTGTATTTACCGAGGAGGCGAACCGAGGCGCCTTCGAAAAGACCGACCGCAACCTTTTTGAAGGCCAGGACCTCGACCTGCCCACATATTTCCGCAAAGGCGTAAAAATTATACTGTAACGAAAGCCCTCCCCGCTTTCGTTCTCGTTCTCTTTTCCGTTATCTTTATTCTTTCCTCTTTATCTTTATCTTTATCTTTCTTCTTTCCCCCCTCCACCGTGCGGCTCCGCTGGGGCTGGAGGCGGGAAAGAGGAAAAAGATAAAGATAAAGAGGAAAGAATAAAGATAACGGAAAAGAGAACGAAGAACGAAAACGAAAACGAGAACGAGGAGCGAAGAAAGATTCCCGGACGGCTGGACGCATTGGCCTCACTTTGAATCGCCCCGCCCCTCGCTGCGCCGCACCCGGCAATATCCTGTATCCGACGCCTGAATTGAAGGGGCGGCCTCCATGCTGTCCAATTTCACCCATGACGGGCGTCACGGAGCCCGTCTCGCCATTTATAGAGCCTTCTCGGTTTATGGTGCCGCCAACGCAAGAGGTTTGGCGCGGGAGCGCCGGTAGGGAGGCCTCTCCGTGTATAGTCCCGGGTCAAGGGTGACACATGTCCCGCTATGAGGGTGACACTTTTTTTTGAGAGGATTTTCAGGAGACAGGAGGGC
>JAIRTK010000036.1 GCA_031254955.1 Opitutaceae bacterium | reverse complement strand
GCCGGTTCCCCTGCCAATCCTGCTCGTCACGCGGACGGCGTTTGCTTGCTTTTATCGGCACGCACACTCCGTCATGCCTGATGCCTTGCAGTTCGCTGTCCGCCAGCAGGCTCACCCCGTCGGGTAGGTTCCCCTTGGCTCAAAGAGTCGCTTGTCGTGCCTCGCGCCCCGTTTGCTCGGCGTCAGGCAACCCAGGCGCCGGTTGATGACTATCGCCTTGCTCGTGGGTCTTTTCTTCTTGCTCGAACAGTGCTTGCGGTTGCTCGTTTTTTTTAGCCCGCTGGATTGGCCGCTCCATCCCGTCAAGGAGCATCTCCACCGCTTGCGAGAATGTCGCGAGGAACGTTTCCATCGAGTCGTTTTTCCTCTTCGCAAGCATGCGTCAGATGCCCTTTCAAATAAAACAGAATGAAGGCCGGTTTGTGCCTGCCCGTCGGTATCTTTCCATGTTGGCCAACTCCCACTGCGCGCTGTCGCTCAGGCCGGTTCTCCAATCGCCTCTGCCACAACCCTTGCATTCCTTCCGCCAGTTCCTCGCACTTCTCCCCTCCCATTCCCAACACCGCCTTGCGGATTCTCTCGTCCCTGCACTAGCCGCTCATTAGGTTCATGACTCTTGCCTTATCCTTTTTCCCCTCTCTCGCCCAGCTTTCTATTCCACAACAGGTCTATTAATGGGCTTTAATTTTGCATCACGGAGAAAACCGGGTTGGCTGAACAAGTCTATTTCTCATTGGGAAAGGGCATAAGGTTCTTCGTCAGTTTGAGTGGATGTTTTTTCTCACGCAAAGACGCGGAGACCGGCGGTGACTCTTTGGCCCTTGGCATCACGCCCCCTCCGGTGCGCGGGGCGCGGATTCCTTCACGATCTCGCGAAGTTTGCCCATGCGCGGCTCCGCATCGCTGACCGAGGCCAGCGAAATATAACACGGCTCCGGCAACGCACCGCCGGCCTCCGCGTCCGGCATCGCGTCCTCCGCGACATCGAACGGCGCGGCGATGCGGATCACGTGGACATCAAACATGTGGAGGCGCGAACCGGGGAGCCGCTGGCCGGCGCCGGTCGGACAATTAATCCAGAGGCGCACGGAGAGACGGTGGTTGCCCGGCGTGATGTCGGGGCGCACGCGGACAGGCAGGCAATACACCGCCGCCTGGCCGGCGGCGAGGCGCAGGCGCGTGATGGTCGCCTCGGGCCGGCCAATGCCGGGCAGATGGCCGAGGCGCAGGTTCACGATGCGGTGCCGCGAGGCGTAGTTTTCCAAAAACACGAGCAGGCGCATCGTGCCGCCGCGCCGCGTCGAATCGGGCAGGAAAAACGCCGCCGCCACGACATTGCGGCAGGTGCAAAGCAGGTCGAAGCCGAGTTCGCCGGCGAGCACGGAATGGGAACGGGGGGCGTCGTGGCGCGTGGCCCGCCACGCGGAAAACACGTTCCAAAGCCCCCACGCGGCAAGGCCGAGGAACACGATGGCGGGAATCCACGCGTAAAGGGCGACATGACGCGGGAGCAGCGCCGCCGAGGTCACGCCCGCGAGCAGCGCGACGATGGAATAAAACGCCACCTTCATGCCGCCGTGGCGGGTCGGGCCGCTGTCGGGCGTGCTGTCGGGAGTTTCGGTTTGGAGAATCGTTGGTGTGTCCATGATGAGCAAGAGATGTGTGTGTGTTTCTTTCTTCGTTATTCTTTTCCTTCTCTCCATTTCCGCCGTCCCGTGTTTTCCTTTGAGAGAGAACGCAAGGAATACATGAAATCATGCATGAAGGAGAACGGCGTTTTTTGGAGGGACGGATGCCGCGCCGTCCGTTTCCGGGCAGAGGAACGGCGCGGCGGCCATCGCTCCCGTCCGGATCTTCGCCAAAGGTGCCCTGCCGGTTCTCATAAGTGGGATGAACTCTAAAATCTTCTCACGCCGAATGGCGGCGGCGGTAGCCGGTGCGCACGGCCATGAGGAGCCCGAGCAGGACGAGGATTTTCGAGGCGAGGCCCTCAAGCATGTCCTGCGGCTGGTAGAAAGCGGCAAGCCCTTGAAGCACGAGATAGAGCAATAACGCGATGCACGCGGCGCGGAAGGGCGCGAATTTCGCCCACCACCAGAGCAGGAGCAGAATCCCGCTTACGGCCAGCATGCCGCAGGCGATTTCCTGCGCGTGGGCGTGGGGCGCGACGGTCCCGTCGTGATGCGCCAGCTTCAGCGCCGTCACCCACAAATAAAGCGGGTAGAGCGCGGTCAGGAATTGCACGAGGGCGCTGACAAAGAGCCAGTCGCGTCCCGAGAGGATTTGCTGCTCGCGCGCCGAGCGGGCCTGACACTCGCGCAACACACGAAACGGTGAATGTTCGATTGTGTTCATGGTGGGTTTCGGGAATGGCAAGAATATGGTCTTTCGGAATTTTTTAAGCAACCCAGGAAAATTTTTTCGTTGTCTATGAGAATTATAGTATTCCAAGCGTGATTTTGCAACGGATGACGGGAAATATAGTAACTGATGCCACGCGCTGCCCCGGTCGTAGCGCAGACTTCCAAGTTTGCCTCATGCTCCGCATGCGTTGCGTGCCCGCGCAGGTTGGGTTCCGAGCGAAACGAGAAGCCTGACAACCTGCGCCACGACGGCAGCGCATAACCTCAGTGGGCTGGCAATTCGAAGCTTTTCCCGGCAGCCGAAGGCGTCGTCGCCGGGCCTTGCCCTCTGCCGCCGCACTCCAAAAAGGCTTCCGTTATTATAGGGTTGAGGGAGGAAGGGATTGCGTGGCACGGGCATCCCGCAGCCCGTGGACGGCGTTCCGCGCCGCAAACCTCACCGAGGCACATGGGGGGCGCCCATGCCACTCAATCCCACGGGGCGCCCGCGTTCACGCAAGGCTCCGTCGCGAGGCTGGTCGCCAGGCTCAGAGCTTTCCGGCCTTGCGCGCGGTCGTGAGATTGTGGAAATCGGCGAAGAGCGGGTCGGCGTCGTTCGGGCCGGGCGCGGCCTCGGGATGGTATTGGACCGAAAACACCGGCAGCTCGGTGTGGCGCAGGCCTTCGACCGTGCCGTCGTTGAGGTTGACCTCGGTGACTTTCGCGCCGCGCCGCTCGATGGATTTCGGGTCGGTCGCGAAGCCGTGGTTTTGCGCGGTGATGGAGACTTTTCCCGTTTCGAGATTCTTCACCGGCTGGTTGCCGCCGCGATGGCCGAACTTGAGCTTGAAGGTGGTGCCGCCGAGCGCGTGCGTGATGAGTTGGTGGCCGAGGCAGATGCCGAAAATCGGAAAGTCGGGCAGCAGGTCCGTCACCATCTTGTGGATGTAGGGCAGCGCGGCGGGGTCGCCGGGACCGTTGGAGAGAAACACGGCGTCGGGCTTGTGCTCGCGGACTTCCCCGGCGGTGGCGGTGGCGGGGAAGACCTCCACGTCGAAGCCGTGGCGGATGAGCTTGCGGAAGATGGTGTGCTTCGCGCCGAAATCGAAGGCGGCGACGCGGTGGCGTTGCGCGGGCGGCGGGAGCGTGTTGAGCGTCGTGCCGACGGGCAGAAAGGCTTTGTTGCAGTTGGCGGGATCGGAGCCGCTCCAGATGTAGGGCGCCTTGCACGAGACAAATTTCACGTAGTCGGAGCCTTTCATGTCCTGCCACGCGCGGGCGCGGGCGACGGCTTCCTCGTCGGAGAGCGGCAGCGTGCTCAGGCAGCATTTCATGCTGCCGGTGACGCGGAGTTTTTTCGTGATGGCGCGCGTGTCCACCTCGGCGAGGCCGGGGATGTGGTATTGCTTGAGACAGGCTTCGAGCGAAAGCTCGGCGCGCCAGTTGCTGACGATGGGCGAGGCCTCGCGCACCACGAAGCCCGACACGCGCGGCGCGTCGTCCTCGGCGTCTTCGGCGTTGATGCCGTAGTTGCCGATGTGGACGGCGGTCATGGTGACGATCTGGCCGAAGTAGGAGGGATCGGTGAGGATTTCCTGGTAGCCAGTCATCGACGTGTTGAAAACGCATTCGCCGGCGACGGCGGCATCGGCGCCGAACGCGCGTCCGTGGAACACGGAACCGTCTTCGAGTGCGAGAACCCCGGGCTTGTAGGTGGACATCAAATCGAAAGACAAAACCCTCCGCCTTCCGCTGCCAAGACGAAAGGGATTCGCCTTCTCTCCTCCTCCCCTTCCCCTCCCAATCGTTCGTGCTCGTTTACTCGCTGAGGTTAACGCGAGGCAGTGCGGTTCGAGTGGCACGGGCATCCTCGCCCGAGGACGACGCTCCGCGCCACCCTCCTTCCCCGAACACATGGGCGGGGACGCCCATGCCACGCAAGCCAACGGGCCGTCCGCGTAATTGCACTGAGGTTACGCGGGGGAGGCCTTTGGAACCACCCAGCGCAACCAGCCTCCCAGCCTACCGTCTCCGGCTGGCTATGGATTTAAGCATCTTGAATTTTGCATTACGGCGAAATCAAGGTTTCCGAACAAGCGAACAAGTCTAGTGGCGAGTTTTTCTTGCGGTCCTGGCAAGTGGCGGGGCGCCGGAAAAAGCCTGCCGGCTCATCGCTTCGCCGCGGCCCGCGTCAGGCGATCGTTGATCGCGAGGGCGAGGGCGGAGCGTCCAGGGACGAGCGCGACGTGCAGGCGTTTGCGGCGCGGCGACGGGGCGTCGAGCGCGCGCAACTTCGCGAACAGATTTCGCGCGGCTTCGGCAAGCCCGCCCGTCTCGGAGAGCCAGAAGACATTGGCGGGCGCGACACGGCGCGGTCGGCGGAGCAAGAGGGCGGCCTCGTCGTGTGGCAACGCCAGCGCCTGCGTCAGGGGCAGGCGTTTGTGCAAGGTGAGGGGAAGCTGCGGGCTGTAGTGTTTCGTCAACATGCCGGGTGCGATCATGCCGGGCGCGATCACGGCGGGCGCGGCAGGCGGCACGGCGCCCGGATGGTCATTCCAATCCGCATTCAAAGGGCTGCGACGCAAAGGCAGGACGGCGCCTCCGGCTGGGCCACGACAGGCCAATGGCTCACCGGGACGTTTCGCCCTGCCTTTGGCCAATGCCAACAGCTCACCGGGACAGTTCGCCCTGCCTTTGGCCGGTGCCAACGATTCGCCGGAACGCTTCCCCCTGCTTTTGGCCGGCTCCGACGGCTCATCAGGACGCTTTGACCTGCCTTTTTCCGTCTGCGCTTCATGCCCATTGGAATGCACGTCGGGATAACCTGATGTGTTGCAATCAGGCTTGCTGGCGGCCCCGGTTTTTCGCGCGGCCATGCACACGCTCAGCACGCGCACGCCCAGCACGCGGCTGATGTCGGCGGCGGAAATCGCGCCCGGACGCAGGATCGCCGGACGGCGCGGGTCGCGGATATCGAGGATGGTGGATTCAAGCCCGATCGACGCCGGCCCGCCGTCGAGAATGTGGCGGATTTTTGTCCCGAGACCGTCGAGCACGTGCGCGGGCGACGTGGGGCTGACGTAGCCAAACGGGTTCGCGCTCGGCGCGGCGAGCGGCAGCCCGCACAACTTGAGCAGCGCCCGGAACACCCGGTGCGCCGGCATACGGATGGCCACGCTCGGCAATCCCGAGGTCACGATGCCGGGCACGACGGCTTTTTTCGGCAGCACCAGCGTGAGCGGCCCCGGCCAAAACGCGCGCGCGAGCGGGCCGACGGCGGCGTTGCGCCGCGCGAGCGCGTCGAGCTGCGCGAGGCGATGGATGTGCACGATGAGCGGGTCGTTGGCCGGGCGGCCCTTGGCTTGGAAAATCGCCTCGCAGGCGCGCGGCGAAAGCGCATTGGCGGCGAGTCCGTAAACCGTCTCGGTGGGCACCGCCACGAGTTCGTCCCGCCGCAAGGCGCGCGCCAGGCGGGCGAGATTGGCCGGCGTGCCGCGAAGGACGCGCGCGCGCATCCGGGTTTTCGGCGAAGAGGCGGACATGGGCGGATTGCTCAACGAAGCGGACGCGAAAAAGGCCGGAGCCAAACTCCGGCCTTCACGGGAAAAAGGTGTGCCGGGCAAAAAACGCAACCGGCATCCGGGCGGGGAGGGGCTTACTGGGCCAGCAGCATGTTGCGCGAACGCTTGAGGGTGCGCGTGACGGCGCGCTGCTGCTTCGCGGTGAGGTGCGTGTATTTGCGCGGAAGGATCTTGCCCGTGTCGGTCACGAAGCGGTTCATCAATTGCGGCGCCGTGAAGGGAAACTTCTCCGGCGTGAGACTCTGCTGCTTTTGCTCGGGCTGCTGTTCGGTGGTGGTGCTCATTTAGAAAAAGGGTGGACTAGAATGCGTGTCCCGCCCCTTGTCAACAGGG
>JAIRTK010000009.1 GCA_031254955.1 Opitutaceae bacterium | reverse complement strand
TGCCGTCGTGATGACCGGCGAGACCGCCAAATACGGCAACCTCATCCTCAAAAAAGGCGTCACGCCGTAGCCGCCTGGCGCCGCGCGCGGCAGAACCTCCTTGGCCCGCTCGCGCGCGGGCGCGCCATCATCGGGCTTTCGCGTTGCATCGTGAACCCCATCCTTCTTCCCGTCTGTTTCCATTTTCCTTTGTTAACTGAAGTTGACGCGAGACCGGGCTGGCCAGGCGGCACGGGCGTCTCGCTTGCGAGATTGCGTGGCACGGGTGCCCCCGCCCGTGGACGGTGCTCCGCGCCGCAAACCCCCGACGCGACACCCCCTCTTGGCCACATGGGCGAGGACGCCCGTGTCACTCAATCCCGCAAGCCGTCCGCTTAACCTCTGTTAACAAAGTAGAGTTAACGCATATTTTCAGAAGTCCCCTTCAGTTTTCGGTTTTCAGGGGGGAGAACGTTTCCGCGCCGTTATTTTTTCAGGCATCCAGCTCCGTCCGGAACTGGAAACTGGAAACTGGAAACTGAAAACTCCCCTCAACCCTTCGCCCTCAAAATGGCGCCCGCCGCCGCCACCTTTTTCATTCCCCACCGCGCGTTTCGCCTTCATCCTTCGCCCATGCCCGCCGCCATCCGCACTCTCGCCCTCGTCGTCAACGCCGGAAAAAACGGCGCGCCCGAAATCGCGCGCGATCTCATGGACATCGCCGCGCGGCGCGGCGTCAACGTCCGCTCCACGCATGAGTTTCCCCTGCCCGCGGGATTGCTGAAAGGCTGCGACGCGTGCTGCGTCATCGGCGGCGACGGCACGCTGCTCGGTGTCGTGGGCGAGGCCGCGCGGGAGCAGGTGCCCATCATCGGCGTGAATCGCGGGAGCCTCGGTTTTCTCACCACGTTTTCCGCCGAGGAGGCGCGCGCGCAGTTCGACGCGTTGCTCAAGGGCGGCTACTGCCTCGCCTGGCGCTCGCTGCTCGACTGCTCCATCGGCGGCCAGCGCGTGCTCGCGCTCAACGACGTTCTCATCAAGGAACAGCGCAACTCGGGCATCGTGCGGCTGGAGGTCCGCGCCGACGGCGAACTCGTGGCCGACTACCACAGCGACGGCCTCATCTTTTCGACGCCCACGGGTTCGACCGCCTACAACCTTTCCGCCGGCGGCCCGCTCATCCATCCCGGCGCGGAGGTCATCGCGCTGACGCCGATCTGTCCGCACACGCTCAGCAACCGCTCCATCGTGTTCCACCACGACGTGAAACTGCGCGTCATCAACCGTGATCCCGCGACCTGCCTGCTCGTCGCCGCCGACGGGCACCACAATCTCACGACATGCAGCACCGAGCCGATTGCGATTTCGCTGGCGTCGGTCCGGCTGCCGCTCGCGCAGAGCCTCGACTACTCGCACTTTTCGGTCGTTCGCGCCAAACTCAAGTGGAGCGGCGGAGCGGCGAACCGCGAGTGACGCCGGGCGCCGATCGGCGAACAACGGGACGGCATGAAAAAAGCGGACGGCTGGCGCCTGTAGGGGATGCGCAAACGAAGCCCCTGCTGTTTTGGTCAATCCGGCCTTTTTGTCGGACGCCCTAAATATAATACATCTCCTCCGCCGGCCTCGGCACGAGCTTGTCGAGCGTGTAGCCGCGTGCCTGGGCTTCGAGCGCGGCGCGAATCTCGCGCCAGACCTGGTTCACGCGCCTGCCGGACTGGCCGCCGGTGGAGGCGTTGAGTTCGAGCAGCTCGCCCTCGATCACGCGCACGATGTCGAGCAGCGTGATGGATTCGGGCGGGCGCGCGAGCGCGTAGCCGCCTTGCTTGCCGCGACGGCTGGCGATGAGGCCGCCGTTGCGGAGTTCGCCAAGGATTTGCACGAGGTAGTTGGCGGGCACGTCCTCCGCCTTCGCGAGTTCCTCGATGTGCGCGAGTTCGCCGCCACCCCGGGCGCGGGCGAGCTGGGCGAGGACGCGGCAGGCATAATCGACTTTGACGGAAAGTTTCATGCCGGCGAGTCAGGCAAGAGGTTGCGCGCCGGGCAACAGCGTTTGTCGGGGCGCGCGCCTGAAATACCCCCGGCAGGGCGGCGGTCGCGCGGAGGCGCGCTTTTCGCGCCGCAAATTCCCCGCAAAAATCCATTGCCCGCGGCCCGGTTTTCGGATGCACTCTTCCCTTTTAATTTTTACACCGCCACCGCCTTTTCCCAAGCCCGCATGCCTGACCAAAACGACCCGCAAATTCCCGCCGCCTCCGGCGCCCTCAACGACACCTACGACGCCTCCAAAATCGAAAAACTCGAGGGCCTCGAAGGCGTTCGCAAACGCCCCGACATGTATATCGGCGACACCAACGAGCGCGGCCTCCACCACTGCGTCTTCGAAATCGTGGACAACTGCATCGACGAATGCCTCGCCGGCTTCGCCTCCGCCGTGAAAGTCACCATCCACCTCGACGGCTCGTGCTCGGTCGAGGACGACGGACGCGGCATCCCCGTGGACCTCCATCCGAAATACGGCATCCCCGCGCTCGAACTCGTGCTCACCAACCTCCACGCCGGCGGCAAATTCGGCAAAGGCGCCTACCAAGTCTCCGGCGGCCTGCACGGCGTCGGCGCGAAGTGCGTCAACGCCGTCTCCGAATGGTTCGAGGCCGAAGTGCGCCGCGACGGCAAAGTTTACCAGATGCGTTTCGCGCAAGGCGTCACCACGCAAAAAATGACCGTCGTCGGCGACACGAAAAAAACCGGCACGAAAATCACCTTCAAACCCGACCCGGAAATCTTTCTCACCACGCGCGAATTCGTTTATGAAATCCTCGCCAAACGCCTCCGCGAACTCGCCTTCCTGAACCCCGGCATCCGCATCGAACTCGACGACGAACGCTCCCAGAAATCCGACGCCTTCTACTTCAAGGACGGCATCACCGAATTCGTCCGCTACCTCAACACCAACAAAAACCCCGTCCACGACAAACCCGTCACCTTCACCGACACCATCCCCAACGACGAAGACCCCGCGAAACCGCCCGTCTCCGTCGATGTCGCGATGCAATACAACGACAGCTACAACGAACAAATCTTCGCCTACGCCAACTCCATCTTCAACATCGAAGGCGGCACGCACCTCAGCGGCTTCCGCACCGCGCTCACCCGCGTCATCAACAACTTCGCGAAAGCCAACAACCTCATCAAAGAAAAAGACCCCGCCATCAACGGCGACGACTGCCGCGAAGGCCTCACCGCCGTCATCTCCGTCAAAGTCCCCGAACCCCGCTTCGAAGGCCAGACCAAGACCAAACTCTCCAACGGCGAAGTGGACGGCATCGTGCAAAAAATCGTCGGCGAAAAACTGAGATTCTTCTTCGAAGCCAACATCCCCGTCGCCAAACGCATCATCGACAAAATCCTCAACGCCGCCCGCGCCCGCGAAGCCGCCCGCAAAGCCCGCGAAACCGTCCGCAAAGGCGCGCTCTCCGGCGGCGGCCTCCCCGGCAAACTCGCCGACTGCTCCTCGCGCGACCCCGCCGAATCCGAAATCTTCATCGTCGAGGGCGACTCCGCCGGCGGCTCCGCCAAGCAAGGCCGCGACCGCCGCTCCCAAGCCATCCTCCCCCTCCGCGGCAAAGTCCTCAACGTCGAGAAAGCCCGCCTCGACAAAGTCCTAGGCAACAACGAAATCCGCACCCTCATCACCGCCTTCGGCACCGGCATCGGCGAAGGCGACGACAACGTCGGCGGCTTCAACATCGAAAAAGCCCGTTACCACAAAATCATCATCATGACCGACGCCGATGTGGACGGCTCGCACATCCGCACCCTCCTCCTCACCTTCTTCTACCGCCAGATGCGCGGCCTCTTCGACGCCGGCTACGTCTACATCGCCCAGCCTCCGCTCTACAGAATCAAGCGCAAAAAACGCGAGCAATACGTGGACAACGACGAACAGATGAACCGCATCCTCCTCGAACTCGGCGGCGAAGACGTCATCCTCACCCGCGTCCGCGACAGCCTGAACTTCGACCCCGCGCAAATCGACAAAATCGTCGAAAACCTCTCCGCGCTCGAAAAACTCGGCGCCGGCGTCACCCGCCACGGCGCCCCGCTCGCCGACTACCTCGACCGCCACCACAAAGAAACCCTCGCCCTCCCCCGCTACATCGCCCGCATCCGCGAAGGCAACAAAGAGTCGCACGCATTCCTCGCCGACGAACACGCCCGCGCCGCCTTCGTCCAGCAAAACGGCCTCGACGCCGACCTCTTCGAACAACCCGAGCAATCCAAGGACAAAACCCCCGCCGGCCCGGCCCGGCGCATCACCATCCACGAAATCTTCGAGTCCACGGAAATGACCAAACTCCTCCGCGCCGTCGCCGCCGTCGGCCTCGACATCAACCGCTTCGGCCAGACCGAGGCCCCCCGCTACCTCGTCACCGAGAACCTCGGCCAGAAAACCGAGACGAAGACCGCGCTCCACTCCCCGCTCGACATCGTCGCGCACATCCGCGCCCTCGGCCGCAAAGGCCTGAGCATCCAACGCTACAAAGGCCTCGGCGAAATGAACGCGAAACAACTCTTCGAGACGACGATGGACCCGGAAAAACGCCGCCTGCTGAAAGTGAACATCGCCGACGCCGCCAAAGCCGACGCCCTCTTCACCCTCCTCATGGGCGACGACGTCCCCCCCCGCCGCCAGTTCATTGAGGACAACGCGTTAAACGTCCAGTATCTCGACGTGTGAGCGCCGCCGCCTGCCAGTCAAACGCCAGCGCGTAAGTTGACACCGATAACGATGGGAATAGCGTAAAACGAAATCATTAACGATATGACTGTCACGCTCTCGACCAAATACCAAATCGTCCTGCCCGAGGAATTGCGCCGCGCGCACGACTTCAAGCCGGGCATGAAATTCGCGTTCATTGAAGATGGCGAATCCATCCGCCTCGTGCCCGTTCGCGGCATGAAAAGCCTCCGCGGTTTTCTCAAAGGTCGCCTGAAAGACTCCGACGTCGGGCGCGAGGAAAAGGACCGCCCGCTGTGAACCTCGTTGATTCATCCGCGTTCATCGAATATTTCATGGGCACCCCGGCCGGGCTGCGCTTTGCCGCCGCCGTCGAAAACCGCGCGCGGCTCATCGTGCCGGCCATCGTCATTTACGAGATGTCCAAGCGGCTGCGCGAAATTTTCGAGGAAGACACCGCCGACCTTGCGCTGGCGGAACTCATCACCGCCACCGTGATTCCGCTCGATGCCAAGCTCGCCCTCTCCGCCGCCCGCGTCAGCGCCCGCCACAAACTCGCCATGGCCGACTCCATTATCTACGCCACCGCCGAGGCCCACGGCGCCACACTCTGGACGCAGGACGAGCATTTTAAGGGTCTGCCCGGCGTCCGCTATTTTCCCAAAACGACATCCTGACGGAGCCATTTCACCTCCAGCTATTCCGCCATGAATTTCGCGCATCGCACGCCATACTACGAGCCTTCCGGGGAAATGCCGCTCAAAGGAACGCTTCTTTATATAAGCGCGGGCATGGCCGCGACATTCATCCTGGGCGTTGTGTTTTCGTTGCTGGCATTGTTTGCCGCCTCGATTTGGCTGAAACTTATATTCGTGTTCTTTACGCTTTTCGCCATCGCCGAGGCCTTCGTGTTCGCCTGGCTTGTCAGATGGTGCCATCTGCGCTCCCCCCTCATGGTCGTCGTATTTTCCATTGTTGCCCTGGCGTCCGGCATGTGTGCGGTTTGCCTGTTCCAAAACCGGATTTTTTCCTCATTCGCGGAAAATGACCCGCATGCATGGAAGGCTCTTGCGGGTGAAAGTGTGATTATCGCGGGATTCGGCATCGCGGCCGCCTTCCGCTCCGCCCGCCATCCCTATTCGGAAGCCCGCGGACAATGGGCCAGAGCACTCACCCTGCCATACACCATTGGCTTTATTCTTGATATTCAAGAGGCGAAAACCGCCTTTGAAAAAGGGGATTTCTCCATATTATTTAAGGAAATGTTGAAAACAGAAATGCCATATTCCGTTCTGACGCTTACTTGCGTCGAGGGCGATCCGGACTGTTGTTTTCTGACAATAATCAATCACATGAAAAAGGAAGAGGACCATCACGGAAACGTGAATGTTAAAAAAAGAACCGTGATAAGAAATGTCAGAATCACGCTGGACGATTTCAGAAAAATCCATGCGCGTTTTAGTCCGCCGGCAACGACTCCCGCAACATGATTGGCCGACCTTTCCCTCCATTCCTCCGCAACCCTTTTACCTGACAATCCACCATGCAACCCTCCGCCGAAAAACTCTCCACCGCCAATATCACGGACATCATGCAGACCGCCTACATCGACTACTCGATGTCGGTCATCATCTCCCGCGCGCTGCCCGACGCCCGCGACGGCCTCAAACCCGTCCAACGCCGCATCCTCTACGCCATGTTCCGCGAAGGCCTCCACCACAACCGCGCCTTCGACAAATGCGCCGGCGTCGTCGGCGAAGTCTTGAAAAACTACCACCCGCACGGCGACTCCTCCGTCTATGACGCCCTCGTGCGCCTCGCCCAGACCTGGGTCATGCGCTACCAACTCGTCGATCCGCAAGGCAACTTCGGCTCCATCGACGGCGACTCCGCCGCCGCCTACCGCTACACCGAGTGCCGCCTCCGCGACACCGCCGAAAGCCTCCTCGCCGACATCGACGAAGACACCGTGGACTTCAACCCCAACTACAAGGAATCCACCACCGAACCCTCCGTCCTCCCCTCCTCCCTGCCGAACCTCCTCATGAACGGCTCCACCGGCATCGCCGTCGGCATGGCCACCAACATCCCCCCGCACAACCTCCACGAACTCATCGCCGCCACCGTCGCCGTTCTCGACAACCCCGCCACCACCCTCGACGAACTCTGCCAGCTCATCCAAGGCCCCGACTTCCCCACCGGCGGCGTCATCGCCGGACGCGAAGGCATCCTCGCCTACCTCAAGACCGGCCGCGGCATCATCCGCGTCCGCGGGCGCGCCCACGTCGAGGAAAACAAAACCGGCGAACAAATCGTCATCACCGAAATCCCCTACAACGTAAACCGCGCCACCCTCGTCACCCGCATCGCCGAACTCGTCACCGGCAAGGAAATCGAAGGCATCCGCGACGTCCGCGACGAATCCGACGAAAACACCCGCGTCGTCATCGAACTCAAACGCGGCGAACAAGCCTCGCCCATCCTCAACCAACTCTTCCAGAAAACCGCCCTCGAATCCTCCTTCGGCGTCATCCTGCTCGCCATCGACCACAAACGCCCCAAACAGATGAACATCCGCGAGCTGCTCGACTGCTACATCGACCACCGCCGCGATGTCGTCACCCGCCGCACCCAGTTTCGCCTCCGCCGCGCCGAAGACCGCGCCCACATCCTCGAAGGCTACAAAATCGCCCTCGACAACCTCGACGACTTTGTCCGCATCATCCGCGCCTCCGCCTCCCGCCAGGAAGCCAGGGAAAAACTCATGGCCAAATACCCCCTCACCGAGCGCCAGACCGACGCCATCCTCGAACTCCGCCTCTACCAACTCACCGGACTCGAACGCGACAAAATCGAAGCCGAATACCTCGAACTCCTCAAACTCATCGACGAACTCAAGCTCATCCTCGAAAACGACTGGCGCCTCCGCGAAGTCATCAAAGAGGAACTCCTCGCCATGAAGGAAAAATACGGCGACGCGCGCAAAACCGAGATCACCGCCGCGCTCGGCGACTTCCGCATGGAAGACGTCATCCCCAACGAAGGCTGCGTCATCACCGTCTCGCACCTCGGCTTCATCAAGCGCACGCCCGTCGCCGACTACCGCTCGCAAAAACGCGGCGGCAAGGGCGTGATCGGCACCGAGACCTACGAGGAGGACTTCGTCGAACACCTCTTCACCGCGTCCACGCACGACTACATCATGTTCGTGACCAGCGCCGGCCAGTGCCTCGCGAAAAAAGTTTACGACATCCCCGAAGGCCCGCGCACCGCCAAGGGCAAATCCGTATCCAGTTTCCTGAGACTCGGCGAGGAAGGCGGCAAGATCGCCGCCATGCTCTGCGTCCCCGATTTCGCCGAAAACCGCTACCTCGTCATGGCGACCAAACGCGGCATCGTGAAAAAAACCGCGCTCTCCGACTACATCGGCACCACCCGCAACCACGAAGGCGGCCTCATCGGCATCAACCTCGCCGAGGACGACACCGTCATCGGCTGCGTGCTCACCACCGGCGGCGACGAAATCATCCTCGTCTCGCACCAAGGCCTCGCCGTCCGCTTCCGCGAAAAGGACGAGAACGGCGAAGTCCTTTTCCGCGCCACCGGCCGCGCGACGGGCGGCGTCACCGGCATGCGCTTCAAATTGGACAACGACCAGCTCGACGTCATCGAAGTCGTGGACCACAACGCGAAATTCCTCGTCGCCAGCGAAGCCGGCCTCGGCGTGCGCACGCGCTTCGAGGACTACCGCCTCATCAACCGCGGCGGTCGCGGCGTCTGGGCCATCGACCTGCCCGAGGACAACTCCGTCAACCTCGCCGGCGCGCTCAGCGTGAAAGACGAGGACGAAATCATGCTCCTCACCGCGAAAGGCCAGAGCGTGCGTTGTCCGGTGAAGGACATCCGCGAAGTCAACCGCGGCGGCAAAGGCGTGAAACTCCTCACGCTGGCCGAAGGCGACAAACTCCTCAGCATCGCGAAAGTGGTCGAGACCGAGGAAGAGCAGGAAGCCGCCGGCGCCGGGGAAACCGGCGACCACGCGCCTTCCGACGGTTCCGTCCCGCCGTCGATTGGCTAACCTCAAGAAGTATTCACCATGCCACTCAACGCAGACAAACCCAATCTCTGGAAAGCGGATATTGAGCGCTCCATTGATTACTATAATGATTGGTTCTTACGGTTTGCTCCACAGACTTACCGGGAACAACGGGTTTTGCGGACAAATGAGGCCGCTCAGGCATTCAAACAGACAGACAACCTGCGATCGCTCACGCCAGAACTGCTTCGAAAGCAACCTGGATTGCTCCCCATATTACGAATGACCAGCGCGCCGCCTCTTGCGCGGGATCGCTTGATGGGACTCGCGTATGCCAACAAGAACCTGATTGGCTCCATGGAAGGGAAGGCGGATGCTCCTCCGAGAATCCCTTCCCGCATGAGTGCGGCAGAGTTGGACGCCCAGCTCCAACGTATTTGTGATGTGTTGGCCGAATTGCTGGACCATGACCTGTTCCCATGGATTGTTTCACTGTCGAAACCCAACAAAATCGATCTCAGCCGAGCCGCCGCAGTTGTGGCCGACCGGCTTTGCGGCGCGGCTTCCGATCCCATCATCCGGAATGCACAGGAGCGTCGTCAGCTGGCTGCGATTGAACAATGGTTGAATGACCGCGGTTATCTGAAAGCTGAGGTGGGCAGCATTGCTGGTATGAGAAGCATGAATGCGGGAACTTACGTGTTCCGTCATAACATCCCTGTCGGAGCCCCTTCCTCGCCTGTCAACATTCCTGTTGATTGTATAATCCAGCCGCTTGACGCACAGAAGGGCGGCATGCCCATCCTCATTGAGGCGAAATCGGCGGGCGACGCAACCAACACTAACAAGCGGCGCAAAGAAGAGGCGCAGAAAGCCGCCCAATTGCGATCCCGATATGGCAATGGCGCCCAATTAATACTGTTCCTTTGCGGATATTTTGAGACGGGATACCTGGGCTATGAAGCAGCCGAAGGGCTGGATTGGGTGTGGGAACACAGACTGGATGATCTTGGGAGGCTCGTTCCCGCGCGTCGGATTAAAAAAAAAAGATGACGGATATTTGTGTTGAGGAGCCTTCCCTGGCTTATGGGACTTCCCCCATTGAAGAGGAGCGCCATCGCATCCAATTAATAATCGATAAGACAAAAACCCCTGAAGAGCGTAACAGGCTCGGCCAATTCCCGACACCTTTTCTCCTGGCACGGCAAATGGTGGCACATGCCGTCCCATTCCTTTCCCTTGATGAAACCATTCGTTTCGTGGAGCCGTCCGTCGGAACAGGCGTTTTTTTGTCCGCCATTGATTCAAATACCGTGCTAATGCGACGCATCGGCTCTGTTGTGGGTGTTGAAATTGATCCTTTGTATGCCAGGCATGCGCAGAAAATATGGGGGGCGCGAGGATTCTCCATAATACTGGATGACTTTGCCAAGTTCGTCATGAATGGGGAGAGGCGGCTCATGGCGGATTTTATCTGCACAAATCCGCCCTACGTAAGGCATCATCATATTCCCGGCCCGCTGAAAGATCTCATGCGCTCGGAAATTTTATCAGGATTGTCGCTCAAGGTCAGCGGCTTGGC
>JAIRTK010000444.1 GCA_031254955.1 Opitutaceae bacterium | reverse complement strand
TCAGAGATATGATAATGCGGGTGGCGCGGTCACTTGGCGGCCGCGTTTTTTGTTTTTTTGCCGGGGATATCGGACGGTTTTTCATCCATCAGCGCTTTTTTAATCCAGAGCGGGCGGGACATGGTGGAGGACCATTGCGAAAACCGGCGGCGCAGTTGCTCGAATTTTTCCGGCTGCGCGGCGGCGAGGTCCGTTTCTTCGCCGATGTCGGCGGCGAGATTATAGAGCTGCCAATCGGGCGTCCGGTTGCGCACGGCTTTCCAGTCGCCGGCACGCAGGGCGCATTCCTTTGTGCCATAGCGCCAGAAGAGCGCATCGTGCGGCGCGGTCTGGCTTTCGCCCGCAAGCAGCGGAATCAAATCCGCGCCATCGAACCGGCTTTTTTCACCGGGCGCGACGCCGGCGGCGGCGAGGGCGGTGGGGGTGATGTCGAGGAGGCTGACAAGGTTGCGCTCAACCCGTCCGGCGGGGAGGCGGTTTTTCCATTGCAGGCAAAAGGGGACGCGGATGCCGCCTTCCCAGACATCCTGCTTGTAGCCGCGCAACGGGGCGTTGCCGCCCTTGCCGGGCGTGCCGCCGTTGTCGCTGGCGAAAAAGACCAGCGTGTCGTCCTCAAGGCCGTGGCGGCGCAACGCTTCGAGGACGCGTCCGATGTTGTCGTCCATCGCCGAAATCATGGCGGCGTAGTGGCGCTGGCGTTCCTTGGCAAATTTCTGTCCGGCGAAGCGTCGCAGGTAGTTTTCCGTGGCTTGGAGCGGGACGTGCGGGGCGTTGAAGGCGAGGTAGAGGAAAAAGGGGCCGGCGTGGTGACGGTCGATGAAGGTCACGGCTTCGCGGCCAAAGGCGTCGGTCAGGTATTCCTCCTCAACAATGGGCGTGCGCCCGCGCATGATGCGCTGCTCTTTCTCGCCGGTGCCGGGATCGGCGCCGGGAGGGAAAGGGCGGCCCGCGGGCAGATAGCGCGAGGCGCCTTCGAGGAAGCCGTAAAACTCGTCGAAGCCCCGGCCCAGGGGATGGAGTTCCTTGGTGTCGCCGAGGTGCCATTTGCCGACGAGGCCGGTCGCGTAGCCGGAGGACTTGAGGTGGCCGGCGAGGGTTTTTTCGCCAAGGGGCAGGCCGAAGGCGACGCCGGGCGGCATGTCCTTGTCGGCGATGCTGTTGAACTCAAAGCCGAAGCGTTGCTGGTGGCGTCCGGTGAGCAGGCCGGCCCGGCTTGGCGCGCACACGGGCGCGCTGGCGTAGGCGTCGGTGAAGCGGACGCCGTTTCTCGCGATGGAATCTATATGCGGCGTGGGGATGGTGGCGGAACCCTGCATCCCGAGGTCGGCGTAGCCGAGGTCGTCGGCGATGATGACAACAATGTTGGGTTTGCGCCCGGCCTCTGTCGCGGCCAGCGCCGTGATGGAAAACGCGAGGGTGAGCGGTATGAATGATTTTTTCATTGGAAATTGGTATTATGATTAAGGTTTTCTTGGTTATCTTCGTTTTCTTCTGTTCAAATAATGGTTCGGTTTTTTAATCGCGGAAGCACGGAAGGGCGGAAGCGCTGAAAAAAGGGGATGGGATTGGTTTGCTTCCGTGTTTCCGTAATTCCGTGTTTCCGCGATTATTTTAATGGTTCGGTTTTATTGAACAGAAGGAAACAAAGGGAACGAAGAATGCCTTTTATGATTATTGTTTTTTTGTGTTCTTCGTTTTCTTCTGTTCAAATAATGGTTCGTTTTTTTTAATCGCGGAAGCACGGAAGGGCGGAAACGCTGAAAAAAGGGATGGGATTGGTTTGTTTCCGTGTTTCCGTGATTCCGTGTTTCCGCGATTATTTTAATGGTTCGGTTTTATTGTCCACAGATTACACAGATTAACACAGATTTTTTAGTGAGATTGTTTCTTAATCCGTGTAATCCGTGGACAGTTTAATGGTTCGGTTTGTTTAACCACGGAGACACGGAGGACACTGAGTCAGGAAGAAGTTTTTTATTAAAATCTCTTTCATGACTCCGTGCTCTCCGTGGTTAAATTAGGGCATTTCCTATTTATTTTGTCGCATGGGAGACGGCGGTTTGGCGCGGGAGCGCCCATGCGACAGAATAAACAGGAAATGCTCTAATGGTTCGGTTTTTTTGAATACAGAGGGCGCGGAGCGCGGACACGGAATTCATGGAGGCACGTCCGACTGAATTGGCAGGCAGGTGATGGTTCAGAAGACCGCTTTCATGCCGGCGGTCCAGACGGCTTCGTAGTGGAGGCGGCGGTAGGCTTTCAGCAGCTCGGGGGTGTCGGGGGCGTAGCGGAGGTGCTCCTGGGTGTAGTTGTTGATGTCGCGTCCGTTGATGAAGAGGGAGAGGTTTTTGGTGAGTTTGACGGTGAGGTCGAGGTCGAGGCGGAAGGTGGGCTGGATGTATTCGTAGGTGCCGGGGGCGTAGCGGCCGTTGGCCGCGCCGATCTCGACGGCGTAGTAGGCACGGCGCTGGGTGTCGTTCCATTTGCCGCTTATGGCGATGGTGTAGTGTTTGCGTTCCAGGGTGAGGCTGCCGCCGGCGCTCCAAGGGAAGAGATACATTTTTTGCGCGCCGAAGGAGGCGGCGAGTTCGTCGCCGCCGGTGATGGTGGAGCGGGAAATATTAAAGCGCGCGCGGAGGCCGCGCGCCCAGTTTGGGAGGAGGGGGTCGAGGTTGTAGCGTCCGCTCAGTTCGAGGCCGGAGGTGACGAGGGTGCCGGGGATGCGTTGGGGGCGGACGAGGTAGGCGTTGGGGAACTCGGAGAGGTCGAGGCCGTAGAGTTCGATGGTGGCGCGGCTTTCGTCTTCGGAGAGGGTGCGGTCGGCGTAGGCGTCGGTGATCCAGCGGCGGTAGGCGCGGAGGGTGAGGTCGCCGACGTTGCCGGTGTAGAGTTCGAGGGAGAGGGAGAGGTTGCGGGATTTCCAGGGGTCGAGGCCGGGGTTGGTGACGCGGAGGGCCATGTCGCCGGAGGAGACGGCGACGAGGTTGCTGATGACGCCGGGGATGATGTTATACACGTCGGGGCGTCCGATGGTTTGGGAGTAGGAGGCGCGGGCGACGAGGTTGGCGGTGAGGTTGTAGCGGGCGTTTACGCTGGGGAAGAGGGTGGTGTAGTTTTTTTCGGCGCGGATGGCGCGGGGGGTGTAGATGAGGCGGGCGGCGGCGAGGGAGTTGCGGGGGTAAATGTAGTCCATCTGGCCGGTGGCGGGGTTGCGGTAGCGGTTGGCGGAGGGATCGACGCGGGCGCCTTCGGCTTCGTCGTGGGTGCGTTCGGCGCGGAGGCCCCAGACGAGGAGGAGGCGGTGGTCGAGGAGGCTGGTGTCCACGCGGAGGTAGGCGGAGGTGATGGTTTCGCGAAAGAATTTGTTGTTGGCGACGGAGGCGATGTAGTCGTTGCCGGGGTTGAGGGATTTGAATTTGCCGGGGTCGGTTTTGTAGAAGAGGGCCATTTGGTGGAGGTCCATGGCGGGGAGGACGCCGTAGCCGAGGGGGAGGGCGCGGTTGTAGCCGGGGTCGATGAAGGTGGTGTGGGGGATGTCGATGCCGTCGTAATAGAAGCCGCCGCCGGTGCCGAAGGCGTCGTCGTAGTGCTGGTCGCGTTTCCAGTCGTTGTAGTCGAAGCCGAGTTTGGCGGTGTGGTGGGTGGGGCCGAGGTCGAGGGTGTGCGAGAGGCTGCCGGCGAGCTGGAGTTTGCGGTCGCCGGTCCAGTCGGGTTTGATGCGGAAGCGGGGCAGGGAGGTGTTGACGATGGTGTCGCGAGTGGTGTTGAGGGTGGCGGTTTCGGCGCGGACGCCGCCGGCGCCTTCGGCGGAGTAGAGGGAGGCGAGGTCGAGGGGGGAGACGGGGACGCCGTTGTGGAGGGCGGTGATGGAGCCGATGTCCCATTTTTGGATGTCGGCGAAGGTGATGTGGGTGGTGTCCACGGTGGACCAGCCGCCGAAGAGGAGGTCGCGGGAGAGGTCAACGGAGGTGCGTCCGGCCTCGCCTTGGCTGGCGAGCAGTTCGGCGGCCCAGTCGTGGGTGCGCCAGCGGTATTTGAGGCTGAACTGGCGGTTTTTGTCGATGAAGTCGTTGTAGGTGGTGGCGTTGAGGACGGAGGTGCCGTCGTCGTGGAGGCTGGCTGGGGTGTTGGAGATGGAGTCGGTGGCGGCGCCGGTCCATTCGTCGCCGGTGGTGGAGGCGGTCCAGTTGATGCGGGCGCGGCCCAGTTCCCAGGAGGCGCGGCGCTGGCCGGCTTGTTGTTCGTTGTGGCTTTGGGTCCAGCCGAGGGAGAGGGTGGAGTTGCGGGTGAGTTTGTAGTCGAGGGTGAGGTTGACGCTGTCGCGGGTGTAGGTGCTGTTGTTGTCAACGAGGTCGAAGGCGTGGAGATAGTATTTATAGACGCGTCCGGTGGCGGGGTCGTTGTTGAGCCAGCCCCAGCGGGCGGGGTTTTCGTCGAGGGAGTTGTAGTTGGCGGTGACGGAGCGGGTGATGGAGGAGTTGCTTTTGGGGGAGACGCTGTGGGTGAGGTTGAGGGAGAAGCCGAGGCGTTTGTTGAGGGGGACGATGGCGCTGAGGGCGGCGCCGGCGTGGACGGGGGTTTGGGTGCCGTTGAGGGGGGCGGAGCGTTGGGAGAGGGTGACGCTTTTGGCGTTGGCGGAGCCGAAGAGTTGGAGGGTGTAAACGGGGCGGGCGCGCTCGAAGGCGCTTTTGGGGACGAGGTTGACGGAGCCGGCGAGGGCGTTGCCGGGGGTGTCGGGGGTGGGGGAGCGGTTGACTTCGACGCGGGAGATGTTGTTGGCGGAGAGTTGCATGAGGTTTACGGAGCGTTGGTTGGCGTTGCCGTATTCGTTTTGCGCGAGGAGGGAGGAGCTGATGGCGTCGAGGCCGCCGATGGTGACGGGGACGTTGGCGGAGGGGGCGCCGGAGAGGGTGATGGCGTTGCCGAAGCCGGAGTCGTCGTTTTCGAGTTCGACGCCGGGGAGGAATTTGAGGGCGCCGGTGATGGAGCCGTCGCCGGTGAAGCCCATTTCTTCGATGGAGACGACGTTGCGGATGTTTTCGGCGAAGCGCTGGCTGTTGACGGCGATGGCGGCGCCGGTGAGGTCGCGGCGGGATTCGACGACGAAGGTGTCGAGGTGGACGATGTTGTCGGTGTCGGGGGTGGCGGCAGGCCGGGAAGCGAGGGCGGTCATGCTGAGGTTGAGCGTGGGAGCCTCCACGGTTTGGCCGGGGACGACGTCAACCGTGGTGGTGACGGGCGGCATGCCGGTGAATGCCGCCTCGACGGTAACAGTGCCCGCGGGCGCGCCGGCGAGCCAGTAGCGGCCTTCGGGGTCGGTGAGCGCCTCGATGCGGGGGCTGCCGTCGGCGACGGAGAGGACACGGACGCGGGCTTGGTAAATGTAGTCGCCCGTGTCGGCGTTGAGCACGCGGCCTTGCACGGAACC
>JAIRTK010000436.1 GCA_031254955.1 Opitutaceae bacterium | reverse complement strand
CCTCTTTATCTTTCTCTTTCTCCTCGTTTCCAACCAGTAATGGGAGGAAGGAAGAGAAAGAGGAAAGATAAAGAATAAAGAGAAAGAGCAAAATCGGACTACAAAAGGATAAATCTCATTGGGAATGGGTATTACCGCAAAAACAGGATTGGCGAACATGTCTAATAAAGAGGCTCAGTCCGGCTCGGAGTGCGGATTGAAACGTTGAGCCACAGGGTGCGCTTCAGACCGTAACCGATCACTCCGAGCTTCGACATGGAGTGCGATGGCAGAGCGAAGTATGCTCGCTACTCACTACTCACATTTTGTCATTCGCATGGCGTATGGCCCAATTACTATCGAGCCAATGATTGCCGCGCCAATCGCGGAAATCAGCACCGCTCCGGCAGCCACGTCTTTTGCCTGTTTGACCAAGGGATGAAATTCAGGGGATGCGACATCGGCCAGAAACTCCAATGCGGTGTTGAATGCCTCGGCACTCCATACCGCCGTGATGGCCAGCACAAGCCAGCACCACTCTGCCGGAGTTATTTTGAAACACAGTCCGGCGGTGATGACCAATACCGTGGCGGCGGCATGAATCCATGCATTCTGTTGTGATTTCAGCAGTGTCGAGATGCCCGCATAGGCATGCTTGAAACTGCGCATCCGGCTTGTGAAGGAGAGGGGTTTCTTTGGCATGATTTTTTTGTGCTGGCGATTATGACGGGGGGAGGAAGGGGAGGGGTAATGAGGGGGAGGTGGGGAGAGGGAGGGGGAGGGAATGAGGCATTCAAAGTGGAGTCCGAATCAAAAGGGGCGAGGAACCCAAAGGAGTGAAGAATCAAAAAGGATGAGGAAGGGCGCTGGCGCAAGGAGCGGCGGCGTCCCGCCGCCGGACGCGTGCAACGCGAACGCTCGGGGGCGCTCGGGGGCACGGGCACACGAAGCGCGGGCAGGGCGCGGGTGGGACGCACGCGGGTGGGCGGGGGTTCGCAGCGGGCGGGCGGGGGATGACGCCGAGCACGGTGGCGAGGGGTGGCGGTTTCGCCGGCGGATGGAGGCTCGCGGCGGGCGAAGTTGCGCGGCGGGCGGGGCTGTGGCAAAAGGGGTTGGCTGGAGATGGGGGCTGGGCAAGGGGGCGAGACGAAGCCTCGCCCGGCGGCGGGACGCCGCCACTCCTTGCGCCAGCGTAGGGGGACTGGATTTTGCATCGCACCCGGTTATGTCAACCGTGGTGGGTGTCAGCCGGGGTGAGAGCAACCGGGGTGGGCGTCAGCCGAGGAGGGCGGATACCAGGGTCTTCTCTTCCTTGAGTTCTTTTTCGGTGGCGGCGATTTTTTCTTTCGAGTAGTCGCCAAGCGGGAGGTCCTGGACGATTTTCCAGTGCTTGCCGTCGCTCACGATCGGATAGGAGAAGATGAGGCCTGGCTCGATGCCGTAGCTGCCGTCGGAGCAGACCGCGACGCTGAATACGTGGCCGGCGGGCGTGGGGGTGACGAGGTGGCGCACGGTCTCGATGGCGGCGTTGGCGGCGGAGGCGGCGGAGCTGAGGCCGCGGGCTTTGATGATGGCCGCGCCGCGTTGTTGCACGGTGGGGATGAAGGTTTCCTTGAACCAGAGTTCGTGCTTGATGACTTCGGGCACGGGTTTGCCGCCGATTTTGGCGTTGAAGTAGTCGGGATACATCGTGGAGCTGTGGTTGCCCCAGATGGCGAGGCCGGTGATGTCCGTGGTGTCCACGCCGGCTTTGAGGGCGAGTTGGGTGACGGCGCGGTTCTGGTCGAGCAGGGTCATGGCAAACCAGCGGTCGGCGGGGATCGCCTTGGCGTTGTTCATGGCGATGAGGCAGTTGGTGTTGCAGGGGTTGCCGACGACGAGCACGCGGATGTCGGGCGCGGCGTTGGCGGCGAGGGCTTTGCCTTGGCCGGTGAAGATTTTGCCGTTGATGTTGAGGAGGTCTTTGCGCTCCATGCCGGCTTTGCGCGGGACCGAGCCGACGAGGAGGGCCCAGTTGACGTTTTTGAAGCCTTCGTTGAGGTCGGCGGTGGGGACGATGCCTTTCAGCAGGGGGAAGGCGCAGTCTTGCAGTTCCATCACGACGCCGTTGAGGGCCGGGAGGGCGGGTTCGATTTCGATGAGGTGGAGAATCACGGGCTGCTCGGGGCCGAACACCGCGCCGGAGGCGATGCGGAATAGGAGCGAATAGCCGATTTGACCGGCGGCGCCGGTGACTGCGACACGTATGGGTGTTTTCATAGGCATAAGAGTCGGCCAGTTTGGAGGGTTTCCCGGTAAAATAAAAGGCCGAAAGCGTGGGGGGCGCAAAATGGGGGGAGGGGCGGGGGCGGAGAAGTCGAGGGGATGGGGGAATGGGCGGCGGGGGAAAAACATTCATGCCGGTTATTCCATCATTCAGCGCATCAAGGTGCATTCCACTGCCGTGGACAGGGTGCCCAAGCTGGCAGGCGACACCGCGACATTGATTGATGGTTCCTCGCTATTTTGAATGGATTTTACAACGCGCGTCCGTGGAGCGGAGGCAGCGATTGGCATTTCAGCCCCGGAGGGGCGACGAGCGCGGCCTGACACAAGGTCAGGCCCTACGGGTGTGCGGGTGCGGCGACGGCTCGCATTTCCAGCCCCGGAGGGGCGGCAGCGGCGTCCGCCTACTTGTTTGCCCCTCGCCGCATCCCATGCTGCCGCCCCTTCAGGGCTTGGGTTCAAACCCACCGCAAACCGTGGGTTCCGCGCTGCGCGCGTCACCCACGGCTAAGGGCGTGTCGCCCCCCAGGGGGGGAAAACGCGAGCGTGTCGCCCCACCGGGGCTGAAAACGTGAGCCTCCGCCCCTCCGGGGCTGGAAACGCGAGCCGCCTCCGCCTCTCCGGTGCTTTGCTGTCTCATCGAAAAGATCGGGGAACCGAAGAAAGAGAAAGAATAAAGATAAAGAGAACGGGGAATGAGGGCGGGGCTTTGGGGTGAAGCGCACTCTGTTTAGAGTGCCGCTTCATACAGGGACATGTAAGCCCGCGCGGCTTTCGCCCAGCTGTAATCGCGTCTCATGCCGCGTTCGCGCGTCGCGGCCAGGGCCGGCTTGTCGGCAAACAGGCTCATCGCGCGGTGCAATCCGCCGCGCAGGCCGGC
>JAIRTK010000405.1 GCA_031254955.1 Opitutaceae bacterium | reverse complement strand
CTTCACGGCGTGCAGGCGATAGGTGTAGGTGGTGGCGGAATCGAGGCCGGTGTCGGTATAGGAGGTCGAGCCGGCGGCGAGGTCGTCAATCTTGGCATAGGTGGCGGCGCTGTCGGCGGCGCCAAGCTTGCGCTTCAGTTCGTAGGTCGCGCCCGTGGTCGGGCTGGCTGTCCACGCGAGGGTGATGGCGCTGGAACTCGCGGCGGTCGCGGTGAGGCCGGACGGCGGTCCGGGCGGTTGCGATGGCTGGGGCGGCGTGGTGGCGGTTTCCTCGTCGGTGTAGTCCGAGGTGTTGCCATCGAGCACGGCGCGGAGGCGGTAGGTGTAGCCGGTTTCCGGTGAGAGGCCGGTGTTGGCATAAGAGGCGGTGCCGTTCTCCAGCTCGAAATACTCAAAACCCTCGCGTTCCGTCAGGCCGGAGGCCTGGAGGGAGGCGACGTTCTCGAAGTCGCCGCCGGTGCCGGTGCCGGTGGAGACGAGCTTGCGTTCCAGTTCGTAGGTGGCACCGGTTTCGGACACGGGCGTCCATGAGAGGATGATGGTGTTCCACGCGGTGGCCTCGGCTATGAAGTCGTCGGGGGTGGTCAGCTTTGTGGTGGCGGTGGCCTCGACGGCGGAAGAGGAATAAAGGCCGTTCTTCACGGCGTGCAGGCGATAGGTGTAGGTGGTGGAGGAATCGAGGCCGGTGTCGGTATAGGAGGTCGAGCCGGCGGCGAGGTCGTCAACCTTGGCATAGGTGGCGGCGCTGTCGGCGTCGCCAAGCTTGCGCTTCAGTTCGTAGGTCGCGCCGCTGGTCGGGCTGGCCGTCCATGCGAGGGTGATGCTGCTGGAACTCGCGGCGGTCGCGGTGAGGCCGGACGGCGGTCCGGGCGGTTGCGGGTCATCGGGCCCGTCCGGGAGCGTCACGCTTGCATAGGCGGGGGACGAGGCCATGCCGTTGGCCACCGCGCGCAACCGATACGTCCAGCCCGTCCCGGGCTGAAGCGGCCCGTCCCTGTAACCGGCGCTTCCCGCCGGCAGGTAGGCCAGCAGGACAAACGCGGCCTCGTCCGCGCCTTTCCGTTCCAACTGGTAAATCGCCCCGGACGAAACATCCCACGAAAGGTCGACCGCATTCCCGCCGGACGCTTCGGCCTCGAAACCGGACAGCTCCGGCGGCCCCCCCCCGCCGCCGGCCAGACCGTATTTCGACGACAGTTGCAGCGTGACCCTTTCCCGCTCCGTGGCGGAAAGCACCCGGTCCACCACCAGCACCTCGGCCAGTTCAAGGCCGCCGGAAAACGACTTCGCCCCAAACAGCGGATTGCCGCGAAACGCCACCGTGTTGCTGGAAGAGCGGTAGTGCTCCTCCCCGTCGAAGCGCGCCACCCATTCGCCCGTCTGGCTCGACACATTATACACGTGCCAGTGCGTGAGGTCCACGGCCCCGACCGGAACCTGATGCGTCCCCGCCGTCCCGAACTCGTCCCACACAATCCCGCTTTGATAGGGATAGGTGCAATAATTGCCATTGTTGCCGCCCCACTGCCACGCCCCGGCGCTCACCCCGCTCTTGCGCTCCGCCCGGGCGACCACAAACAACTCGCCCGCCGTCGCCCCGCTCATCACGTTCGGCAGGGCCAAATACCGCCCAGCGGCAAAAGAGACCGCCTTCGACTGCGCCACGCCCTCCGTCACCTCGGGCTGGTTCCCGGCGGCCGGCGCCACCGCGTCGTTGTCCTGTCCGCTGGCGTCCGGCCAGCTCTCCACCGATTCCCCGGCGGCGGGCAGATCGCCGGGGCGCAGCCACAGCCGCAACCCCTCAAGGTCGCCGTCAAAGTCCCCCCCGGACAGCAGGGACGCCTCCACCGCCTCGCTCCACGGCCCGGCGCCCTCCACGCTGACCGCGCGCACCCGCCACGCATAACTCTCCGCGCCGTCCAGCCCGCCGTCCAGAAAGGCCGTCTTCGCGCCGACGGCCATGATCACGGAAAGTCCGCCCGACGGCCACCGCCGCTCAATCTCGTAGGTAATCCACGGGTTCTCCGTCTTGTCCCAAGTCAAGGCCACCTGCGAGTCCGATACCACGCTGGCGGCCAGCCCTGACGGCGCGGGCGGAACCGACGTGCCGGCCAGCCGGTGCCGCCCGACGAGGTAGTCCTGCATGGTGGCGCGCTCGGCGGCGGACAGCACCTTGTCGAAGACGAGCACCTCGGCGATGCCGCCGTCGAAGAAGGCATTGCTGCCGTTGCCGCCGAGCAACGGCGCGGCGGGCCAGTAAACGGTGTTGGTGGCGGCGCGGTGCTGCGCGGCGCCGTTGAGCCGCGCCACCCACTCGCCGGCCTTGCTCGACACGTTATAGACATGCCATTGCGTGATGTCCGCCACCGGCGCGCCAAGGCTGCGCTGCGTGCCAGCGCCAAAATAATCGGCGAGCGTGCCGTTGGTGTAAGGGTAATAATTGGAGAAATTGTTACCATACGAGCCCATGAGCCACAGGCTGCGCCCGGCCGACGGCGTGGCGCTGGCGGCTTTCAACACGACGAACGCCTCGCCCGCCTCCGCCCCGTTCATGAGGTAGTTGGGCAGGCTGAGGCGCTGGCTTTTTGCCGCGTCAAACTTTACCACGGATAGTCCGTTTAATGCGCCCGCCACCACTTCAGGACGATTATTGGCGTTGGTTTGTGTCGCATGGTTGTTCAACCCGCTTTGATCGGCCCACTCGCTGATTTTTCCGTTGGCATCCGTCTCCACGCCCGCGTCGGCTTTCAGCCACAGGCGCAGACCGTCCGTCGGCGGCGCCGGGGGCTCGGATGCGGACGCGGCGGAGGTCTGCATCATGGCACTGTGCATCAACATCGAGGCGGCTTTGGGGGCGGGGACGGTTTGGGGCGTGTCCTGGGGCGGGGTGTTTCCGGTCAAAATTCCGATGGCGGCGGCAAGCTCCTCGTCGGAGAGCGCGGCGTATTTGTTTTCAATGCCCTGCCACAACCAGATCGCTCCGTCCGCGCTTTTCGCAAAGCCGTATTCGCGCCACGCGCCGATGGAGACAATCTCGGGCAGGCCGGCGAGCTTCGCGGGTGGGCGGGGCGGGTCGGCGCCGCTCGGATACGCGCCGGGAGGCATTTCCCACGTCCAGACCTCGCCGTCATGCGTGAGGACAAGCGCGTGCCCGCCGCCAAGGGCAAGGGTGTCGGACGGTGGCAGGCCCTGCATCGTTGCGGATGCATGACCGCCTGCCGTCTCCTCGTCCGACTCGACGGCTTCGGCGCCCTCAACCCACATCCACACCTGTCCCTGCGCATCGAGGCTGGCGTGCCACGCACCACTTTGGGCGGCGCCATTTCGCATGGCGACATTGCGGGCGGATAGACCGGAAGGGAGCAGCGGCGAACCGGCATCGTAGAGCCTCAACTGGTTGCTCCCGTCCGCCATCGGACCTCCGGGCAGCCCGGTC
>JAIRTK010000363.1 GCA_031254955.1 Opitutaceae bacterium | reverse complement strand
TTTTCCCTTGGGCTATCCTTGGGCGGCGGGGCGGCGCGACAGGTCGCGCCGTCAAAAGCGGCGAGAGCTCGCCGCACTCCCAAAACAGGCCTCGCCGGGCCGCTGGACGGGGGCCGCGTAACTTCAGTTTCTAATTGAGGTTACGCGCTGCCATCGTAGCGCAGGTTTCCAAACCTGCTGACGGGCCGCAGGCCCGCCCTGAAGCAGACTGGGTTTCGAGCGAAGCGACAGTCCGCCAGTCTGCGTTACGACTGGGGCTGCGCGTAACAGCAGTGAGAAAGATGAAGAGGAAAGAGAAAGAGAACGAGAAAGAGAATGAGAACGATTAGGGAAATGGGGAAGGGGAGGCGGGGAGGAGTTATATCATTGCAAAGGTGTCCGGGTCGGGGCCGATGCGGTGGCCGTTGTTGAGTTTGGCGAGGGAGGCCATGTCGCCGGGGTCGAGCGTGAAGTCGAAGATGGCCGCGTTTTCCGCGATGCGTTCGGGGGTCACGGATTTGGGGATGACCACCAGGTCCAGCTCGATGTGCCAGCGCAGGATGACTTGGGCCGGCGTGCGTTTGTGTTTGGCGGCGATTTTCTCGACAAGCGGGTCTTGGAGCAGGCTGCCGCCTTGGGCGAGGGGACTCCAGGATTCCGTGACTATGCCGCGTCCGGCATGGAAGGCGCGCAGCGCGGCTTGCGAGAACCGGGGGTGCAGCTCGACTTGGTTCACGGCGGGGACGATGCCGGTCGCATCGATGATGCGGCGCAGGTGCGAGGGCGTGAAATTGGACACGCCGATGGATTTCGCGCGGCCTTCGTCGCGCAGGCGGATGAGCGCTTTCCAGGTGTCCACATAGTCGTTGCGCGAGGGGAGCGGCCAGTGGATGAGGTAGAGGTCAACGTAGGCGAGGCCGAGGCGCGCGAGGCTTTCTTCCAGCGCCTTGGGCGCGCGGTCGGCGCCGTGGTCGGAGTTCCATAGTTTGGTGGTGACGAAGAGTTGCCCGCGCGGGACCGGGGCGGCGCGGAGCGCTTCGCCGATGGCGGCTTCGTTTTGATAGGCGGAGGCGGTGTCGATGGAGCGGTAGCCGGCTTCGAGCGCGGCTTTGAGCACGGGGGCGACTTGGCCGGGCGGGACTTGCCACATGCCGATCCCGAGTTGGGGGATGCGGCGTCCGTCGTTGAGGGTGACTGGCGGGGGAGCGGATTTCGGGTTCATGGAAGTTCGGGATGGCGTTCGGGATGGCGCGTTCGGGGGTGGATGGTGTTCGGAGGGATGGCGTTCGGGAGGGATGGCGTTCGGGAGGGATGGTGTTCGGGAGGGGAGGGAGTTTTTTTGAGGAGGCTGGAGGGATTTCGGGATGGGGACGGCCTACGCGGCGGCGCGTGTGCCGCGATGGAGGGCGACGATGCCGCAGGTCAGGCCGCGGGAACGCACGTGCGCGAAGCCGGCGCGGCGCAGTTCTTCCTCCATCGCGGGGCGCGCGGGGAAGGCGGCGAGGGTCTGGTGGAGGTAGTCGTAGGCGGCGCGATCGCCCGTCACGAGGCCCGCGATGCGCGGCAGGAGATGGCGCAGGTAGAAGTAATAGAGCGGGCGGATGCATCGCCAGGGTTGCGAAAATTCAAGCACGAAGACGTGTCCGCCGGGGCGCAGCACGCGGTGCATTTCGGAGAGCGAGCGGTGGCGGTCGGCCATGTTGCGCAGGCCGAAGGAAATCGTGACGGTGTCGAACGAGGCGTGGGCGAGCGGGAGCGCCATGCCGTCGCCTTGGCGGAAGGTGATGGCGCCGTAGGCGGCGCGTCCGCGCCGCACGCCCCGGCGTTTTTTCTTTCCGGCTTCGTCGAGCATGGGTTGGCAGAAATCCATCCCGGTGATGCGCGTGCCGGCGGGCAGGCCGCGGCAGAGCGCGAAGGCCGTGTCGCCGCTGCCGGTGGCGAGGTCGAGCACGTCGGTCGGCGCGGCGCGGCGCACGGCGCGCACGAGGCGATGACGCCACCAGATGTCCATGCCGCCGCTGAGCAGGCGGTTCGCCGCGTCGTAACGACGGGCGATGCGGGCGAACATGGAGTTGACGGCGGCGGGGTCGGACATGCGGCAAAATGGCGTGGCGGCGGTGTGTTGGGCGGGCTGAGGGGCGGGGGGAGAGGCGTGGTAGTGGGGGGTGGCGTGGCGGCGGAGGTTGGTGTGGCGGTGGGGGCGTGGCGGCAGTTGACGTGGTGGTGGGCGGCGTGACGGGGATGGTGTGGCTGGGATGGTATGGCGAGGATGGCGTGGCGAGGGCGGTGTGGATGGGTTGTGCCGGGCATCTTGAAGCAGCGCGGACGGGTTTGGCCACTGATTTCTTATGCAACCGGGCACTGGGGAGCATCTTTTTAATCCGCCGCGCGCATTCGCGGGTGTTGCGCATCACCGGCACGACTCTGGCCGCCAACGCGTGCGCCGTAATCAGCATGTCGCGTTCTCCGCTGGTGCGGGCGTTTTTCGCCTGCCGGTGCAAAAGAAAAGTCTGCACAGCGCCGCAGGCGACGGCGCAATCCTCGTCAAACGGCCACGGGCAAAGGCGGGCGGCACAGGCCGATTGCCTGCGCAGGGGTGTGCTGCCAAGTGACGCCATCGCCGGAATCCTTCCTCTTTCCTCTTTCCTCTTTATTCTTTCTCTTACTCCTTCTCTTTATCTTTATTTTTCCTCCTGCCCGTTCCTGACGAAAGAGAGGGATAAAGATAAAGAGAAAGAGAAAGAATAAAGAGGAACGATTCCGGCGATGGCGTCACTTGGAAGCACACCTCCTTCCGCCGATTGGAAAACCACGCCTTGACACCGGCGGGAGCGTCCGGTCATCTTCACCCCTTTTTCCCTTTCCAGACATGAAGCCAACATTCCGTCCTCATCGCAAAAAACGCGTCCGCAAAATCGGATTCCGCGCCCGCTCGGCCACCAAAGGCGGACGCAAAGTCCTCGCCAACCGCCGCCGCGTAGGCCGCAAGCGTCTCACCGTCGCCTGATTCCGGCGCAGCCTCCACCGCGCCGCAACCCGCACACTGGCACCATGCGCTTCCGTCCTCAACAGCATGTGAGGCGGCAGCGCGACTTCCGCGAGATTCGCGAAAAGGGCCGCCGCCATGATTGCGGCGGCTTTATGTTGTGGTGGTTTTTCCGCGCCCGCGCCGGCAGCGGCACCCCCGGCCCGGAAGGCTCAAGTGACCAAAATGACAAGGCTCCAGTGACAAGAAACACCACCGCCAGCACCACCGCATCCTCCGCCGCCGGCCCCACTGTCCCCTCCGGCACCGCTACCGCCTCCTCCGGCACCGCCGCCGCTGCCACCGCCACCGCTGCCGCTGCCATCGCCACCGCCGCCGCTTCACTTGCCACTTGCCACTTGCCACCTGCTCCTGCCGCGCCGCCGCCGCCGCCGCTGGCGCCACCGCCGCCGCCGCGCCTCGGCGTCGTCGCCTCCGCTTCCGCCGTCGGCGGAGCCGTGCGCCGCGCGCGCGCGAAACGCCGTCTCCGCGAAATTTTCCGCCACAACCAGCACCTCGTGCCCCCCGGCTGCGACATCCTGCTCGTGGCGCGCCGCGCGATCAATCGGCTTGAATATCGCGCGCTGGAGCAAAGATTCATCGACGCTTGTCGTCGCATCTTCAAACCATCATCCGATTCGCAGTGACACCCGCCCATTCCAGTCCAGCCGCCGCCCCCCTCCCCGTCCCTGACAATTCCATGACGGGACGCTCTCCCCTCCCCGCGTCAGCCCCGGCAAGACGGCACGGAGACCGTCCCGCCGTCCCGCCGCGCCGCGCTTCCCGCATTCCGCGTCTCGCTCTCCGCACTCCGCATTCCGCCCTCCGCATTCCACAATCGACCCTGCTCGCCCTGATAAAACTCTACCAACGCACGCTCTCGCCCATGCTCCCGGTGCTGTTTGGCCCCGCGTGCGGCTGCCGTTTTTATCCCACCTGCTCCCACTCCGCCGCCGACGCCGTGCGCGCGCACGGCGCCGTGCGCGGCTCGCTGCTCGCCCTGCTCCGCCTGCTCAAATGCACCCCGCTGCACCCCGGCGGCATCGACCCCGTGCCACCCGCCCCACGCTGCCGCCGCGTGGAAACCGGGAACCCCGCCCACCAGTGAAACTCAACCCATAACACCACACCCTTCTCAATGGACAAAAAAAACACACTCATTGGCATCCTGCTGCTCATCGCCGCGATTGCGGTGATGCGCTACGGCCAGCAAGTCGCCCCCCCCCAACCCGCGCCGGAAATCACGCGCCCGACCGGTGAAAACCAGGCGCCCGGCCCCGCGCAAAGCACGCTGCCGGAGTCCTCGCCCGCGAACGCCGCCTTTGCCGCGCTCGCCGAAACCAACACCGACGCCAGCATCGTCACCCTCGCGAACGACTACATCACCGCCCGCTTCACCAACTACGGCGGCGCGCTCCGCGACGTGGCCCTGAAAAACTACAACCGCACCGCGGAAACCCCCGAACCCTACATCTTCAACCAAGTGCACACCGCCCCCATGCTCGCGCTCAACAGCCTCGCCGCCCTCGGACACCGGACACGCTACGAACTCGCCAGCACAACGGACACCGAAGTCGTCTATCGCACCGTGTTTGAAAACCGCGTCGAAATCACACGCCGCTACCGCATCGTCCCCGGCGCCGGCGCCGCCGACGGCAAAAACGACCCCTACCGCATCCACCACGAAACCACCCTCCGCAACCTCACCGACCACACCACCACGCTCCCCCTCACGCTCAACCTCGGCACCACCGCGCTCATCAGCGCGACCGACGTAGGCCTCTACCTGAACGTCGCCACCTACGACGGCGACAGCACCCACGTCATCGAACGCGGCGACCTCGAAGGCGGCGGCCTCCTCAACTGGCTCGGCCTGCGCAACAACCCCCCGAAATCCGAACTCGCCCGCCCCGGCGCCACCACCTGGGCCGCGGTGAAAAACCAATTCTTCACCAGCATCTACACCCCCTCCCAACCCGGCGCCGGCATCGCCGTGCGCCGCGTCGAACTCCCCCCCATCGACGGCAACCACCGCGCCAACACCGGCCTCACCGCCACCATGACGCTCGACCCCGTGACCCTCGCGCCCGCCGCCGAAACCACCCACACCGGCGACCTCTACGTCGGCCCGAAAGAATACGCCCGCCTCTCCCGCTTCGAGCAACGCCAGGACAAAGTCATGCAATATGACCGCTATTTCTTCAACCGCATCTTCTTCAGCGGCTACATCGCCCCCCTCATGTATACCATCATGAACTGGATGCACGGCTTCGTCGGCAACTGGGGCCTGGCCATCATCCTCATGACACTCCTGCTGAAAACCATCACCCTCCCCTTCACCCTCGCCGCCTCCCGCTCCGCCAAACGCATGCAAAAAATCCAGCCCGAAATGCAAGCCCTCCGCGCGAAATACAAAGACAACCCCCAGAAAATGCAGCGCGAGACGATGGACCTCTTCAAAAAACACCGCGTAAACCCGATGGGCGGCTGCCTCCCCATCTTCATCACCATGCCCCTCTTCATCGCCTTCTTCATCATGCTCCAAGGCACCGCCGAACTCCGCTACCAACCCTTCCTCTGGACCGGCGACCTCTCCGCGCCCGACACCATCGCGCGCCTCTTCGGCCTCCCCCTCAACATCATGCCCCTCCTCATGGGCGCCACCATGCTCATCCAAATGCGCCTCGTCCCCTCGCCCACCGTGGACAACGCGCAAATGAAAATGATGAAATTCATGCCCGTGATCTTCACCCTCATCTGCTACAACTTCTCCTGCGCCCTCGCGCTCTACTCGACCATCAACGGCCTCTTCACCATCGCCCAGCAACTCATCGTCAACCGCCTGAAAGACCCCGCCGCCCCCGCCACCCCCGCCCCGCGCACCGACCTCACAGGCCGCCCCATCATCAACGTCACACCAAAAAAGAAAAACTAAACACCCACCCACCCCCCCGTAACGCAGGTTTCCAAACCTGCCACCCACGCAACACCCACCAACCACGCCCCCCGCACCCAACAAAACCACCCCAAAAACCAACACCACGCCCAAGACAACGCATAACCACATTCCACATTCCGAAAACCGCACTCCACATTCCACACTCCACATTCCGCATTCCAAAATCCACATTCCAAAATCCGCATTCCGCACCGCCACCGCCACCGCCGCCGCCACCACCCACCACCAACAACCCGCCGCCACCACCACCCAACCCTCAACCCCCCTTCACCACCATGGCAGGACACAGCAAATGGGCCAAACTGAAACACTTCAAAGGCCTCGTTGACGCGAAACGAGGCAAAATCTTCTCGCGCATCTCGCGCGACATCACCATCGCGGCCAAAACCGGAGGCGGCGACCCCGCCATGAACCCCCGCCTGCGCACCCTCCTGCTCAAAGCACGCGAAGCCAACATGCCCGCCGACAACATCGACCGCGCCATCAAAAAAGGCACCGGCGAACTCCCCGGCGTCATCTTTGAAGACGCCCTCTACGAAGGCTACGGCCCCGGCGGCGTGGCGCTCATGGTGAAAGTCACCACCGACAACAAAAACCGCGCCGCCGCCGCCGTGCGCAACGCCTTCACGCGCCACGGCGGCAACCTCGCCGGAGCAGGCGCGGTGGCCTACCACTTCCAGCACGCCGGACAATTCCTGATCGCCAAAGACCACGCCCCCGAAGACACGCTCCTGGAAGTGGCCCTCGCCGCCGGAGCCGACGACCTCATCACCACGGAAGAAGGCTACGAAGTGCGCTGCCCCCCCCCCGCCTTCGACAAACTCGCGAACGCCCTGGAAGAAGCCGGCATCAAACCCGCCTCCAGTGAAATCGCCTACATCCCCACCACCACGAAACCGCTGGAAGGCCCCGAAGCCGCCGCCCTCGAAAAACTCCACGAAACCCTCGACGAACTCGACGACGTGCAACAAATCTTCTCCAACGAAGCCACCCCCTGACACGCGCCCCCCCCACCTCAAAAAAAACCGCCGCCCCGCGCAACCACAACGCCCCCCTATTACGCGCCGCCCCCGTAGCGCAGGTTTCCAACCTGCTGACGGGCCAAAGGCCCGCCCAAAAGCCAACGTCACACCCATTCCCAGTGAACATGACCCTATAGAAGCAGAGCCATGTAGGGGCTTCGCTTGCGAAGCCCGTTGCAGGAGCACGGCCTTTGCCGGAGCACGCTTATCAAGCCGGGCGTCGCAAGCGACGCCCCTACAAAAGAGTGATTTCCATTGGGAATGGGTATCACCCTTCTCCCTTTTTCCGAGCTTCCGAGCTTCCGCCCTTCCGCGCTTCCGCGATTAAAAACAGCCTGCCCCCTTGTACCTTTTGGTGCTTTGGCCCCCTTGTGCCTTGGTGCCTTGCTGAGAGACATCCTCCCCCGCCACACCGCCGCCCTGCCGCCGCGCCGCCCCGCCGCCGCCGCCGCCATGCCGCCTCAAAACGGAAACGGCGCAAGCCGCAACGGACGCACCGCCAACCCGAGCAACCCACGCTCGCAATCGTCGCCGGCGATACGATTGACATGCACCACG
>JAIRTK010000312.1 GCA_031254955.1 Opitutaceae bacterium | reverse complement strand
GCTCTTTTCGATGTCTGTTGCGGAAATTTCTACCCCCGGCGCGCACTGAGTCGGGGTGTCATACCCTTTGCGAATCAAAATCCCCCTCCCGGTCGGGCGCGGCGCCCCGCCGCGCCGCGAGTGGTTCACACGGCTCGGCGGGACGCACGGCTCGGCGGGACGCCTCGCCCTACCGGAAGGGGGATTTTCATTCGCAAAGGGTATGACACCCGGACTCTGTGCTCTCCGTGGTTAGAAATTTCCGCAACAGACATCGAAAAGAGCGACGAACCGGTTTTATTCACTTTTAGGTCCAATACCTCGAAGCGTGCTTCGGTTTTCAGGGCAACGGAATCCGTTGCCGGTGTCTTTAAGGCCTCTCGGGGCCTGCCTCTTCTTTGTTTTCTTCGGGTCTAATACCTCGCAGCTTGCTGCGTTTGTTTTTTCTTCTGCAACGGAATCCGTTGCAGTGAATTTCAATACTCCGCCTCTTGGGGCGGGGTTCTTTATTTTGCCGCGAGTTGTTTCAGGATTTCCTCGGTGAGTTTGCTTACGAGCGCCTCGACTTCGGGGTTGGCGGCGGGGTCGGCGGGGGTGTCGGGGACGCGGCACATCACGCCGGGGCGGAAATCACTGTTGTCGCAGAGTTCGCATTCGCGGAGGCCGTCGCGGTTGTCGGGCATGCCAAGGGCTTTGCGGATTTTGATGAAGTCGCGGGCCTTGGCGCCGCCCACGCCGTCGCCGATTTCGCCGCCGAGCTGGGAGGCGATCCAGATGGTTTTGCAGTAGGCGTCGGCGTTTTCCATTTTCCAGTAGGCGTCCTCGACATCCTTGCCCCAGGTGATGACGCCGTGGTTGAGCAGGAGGACGCATTGGTTGTCCTTGCCGACTTCGCCGACGGTGGCGGCCATTTCGGGGGTGCCGGGGGTTTCGTATTTGGCGAGGGCGATTTTGCCGAGGAAGATGTCGGCTTCGGGGATGAGGCAGGTGGGGGGCTGCACGCGGGCGACGGCGAAGGCGGTGGCGTGCGGGGGGTGGGCGTGCACGCAGGATTTGCAGAGGGGCTGGCGTTTCATGATCGCGAGGTGCGTCATGGCTTCGCTGGTGCGTTTGCGGCGTCCGGCGAGTTGTTTGCCGTCCATGTCGATGAGGCCGATGTCCGCGGCGGTCATGAAGCCTTTCGAGATGAGCGTGGGGGTGCAGAGGACGAGGTTGTCGCCGACGCGGATGGTGATGTTGCCGCCGTTGCCGTCGGTGTAGTCTTTTTCCCACATGCGGCGTCCGATGTCCACCATGCGGCGTTTGAGGGTTTCGATGGGGGGCGAGGTGAAGAAGGCGGCGATGGCTTCGGGGGTCTTGGGGTCGGCGCCGGGCGTCCATTGGTATTCGTGGTCGGGCACGATGGGGTCGATGCCGACGCCGGCGGCTTGGAGCGCATTGCCGCCGGCGGAGGGGCCGGCGGCGGGACGCGCATTGAGCGAAGACTTGCCGTGTTCGGTCAGGTAATCGCGCGCGCTGGGCGTGAGTTTGGCGTCGGCCGGAATGGGGCGGCCGTTGCGAATGAGTTTTTCGACTTCGCGGGCGGTGAGGAATTGAGCCATGGTTTTTGAGTTTAAGGTTTAAGGTTTAAGGTTAAGGGAATCTCTAAAAATTAATTTGGAACCGCGAAAGGACGCGAAAGGACGCAAAATATCAAATTAGAGGGGAATGGATGATTTGTTTAAAAAATATTTGTTGGAAATTTTGCGATTTTCGCGGTTTGCCAGACTGTCGCTTTGCTCGGTGCGCGGTTGGTTGGTTTTTGAATTTTCAGAGGTTCACTTAATTTTAATTTGAGAATCGAGAGGGTGCGGCAGCGGTGATGATGATAGGGGAAATGGGAGTTATGGGAGCGATGGGACGTATATGGTCGATGATGGTGATTATTTGCCGGGTTCCGATGGCGGGTGGTAGTCGATTTGGTCAACGATGCAGGCAATGTAGGCATCGACGGGGGCGTCGATGGGGAAGGGGGCGGACGCTTCGGCGCCTTCGGTGAAGCCGACGATGTGGCCGGGGGCGGCGCCGAGCTGGTCGTAGGCGACGAGGGCGTTTGCCTTGGTGAGCGCGGCGGGGGGGCGGGCGGAGGTTTGCTGGAGTTTTTTTTGCGAGTGGCCGGCGTATTGGGAGCGGGTCAGAGGTTGGATGAGCAGCAGGGCGCCGCCGCGGTAAGCGGGTTCCTGGAGGGTGAGCGTGACCCGGCCGATGACTGTGCCCAAGCGCATGGGGAAGGGTTGAAATTGGAAATTAGAAATTAGGATTTAGGATTTAGGAATGAGGCGCTGCCGCGCCGGTCGGTTTGCCGCTGGTTTCATGGTTTCACTTTCTAATTTCTAATTTCTCCTTTCTAATTTTTCCGCATCGGCGATGCCGATGATGAGGTTGCGGAGGGGGGAGCGCGGGTCGCGGACGACTTGGCGGGTGGTGGAGCCGTCGGTGCTGAGGATGGCGCGCTGGTGGAGGGCGGCGCCGTGGGGGTCGATGGCGAGGATGGGGTCGCCGGCGGGCGCGCCGGTCGCGTCGATGGGCTGGCAAATCACCGTGCGGAAGCCGCGCATGCTGGGGTGGCAGGCGGTGGCGGTGATGGTGCCGTCGATGCGGACGTAGTTCATGGGAATGCGGATTTCGGAATGCGGAATGGGGAAAATGCGTGGGCGTAAGGCGAAGTGCTTGGCGGGTGAAGGGCGAGGGGGATATGGAAATTAATTATGGGCACTTTGAGAAATCCGTTTTAATCACGGAAGCGCGGAAGGACGGAAGGCGCTAAATTATATTATAATGATTGTTTTTCATGAGATTTCGCGTTTCCGCCTTTCCGCGCTTCCGTGATTAAAATTTTTTGTTTTTGAGTTTTTCAACGTGCCCTTATGCAGAGTGGTTGCCCGGCAGGCGCGGTGTCAGCGTTTTCAATCAATATATTTTCAGCGCGTCCACGAGGACGCAGCGGCGGGTGCGGGTGAAGGTTTGGGGGTTGGTGATGCCTTCGCCGGTGGTGGTGGCGATGGAGTAGCTGAGGTAGCCTTCGCCGTCGAGGCCGAGGCCGGTGGTGCTGGGGCCGTTTTTCACGAAGAGGGTGGTGTCCATTTCGCGGGCCATTTCCGTCATGCGGTCCACGTTGAGGGAGTGGATGATGGAGGAGTGTTTGTAGCCGTGCTCGGATTTTTTCGCGAGGGCGATGCCTTCTTCGACGGTTTTCACGCGGACGATGGGGAGCATGGGCATCATTTGCTCTTCCAGGACGAAGGGGTGGTCGGGGTCGGTTTCGCCGATGAGGATGGGCGTGGCGGGCGGGATGCTGAGGCCGGCGCGGGCGGCGAGGGCGGCGGCGTCCTTGCCGACGAGTTCGCGGTTGAGCACGGGGTGCGAGCAGCCGGCGGCGTCGGGTTTCATGGTGAAGGCTTCGCGGGCGAGTTTTTCGGTTTGCGCGGGGAGGAGGCGGACGGCGCCGGCTTTTTCGAGGGAGCGGACGAGGGCGTTGGCGACGCGGTCGAGGACGAAGAGTTGTTTTTCGCCGATGCAGAGGAGGTTGTTGTCGAAGCCGCAGCCGTAGATGATGTCTTTCGCGGCTTTGTCGGCGCAGACGGTGTCGTCCACGAGCACGGGGGGGTTGCCGGGGCCGGCGCAGATGGCGCGTTTGCCGGATTTCATGGCGGCGTTGACGACGCCGGGGCCGCCGGTGACGACGAGGAGGTTGACGAGGGGGGATTTGCAGAGGGCGTCGAAGGATTCGAGGGTGGGTTTTTCGATGGTGCAGACGAGGTTTTCGATGCCGGTGGCGGCGTGGATGGCTTCGTTGTAGGCGCGCACGGCGAGGGCGGCGGAGCGGGCGCCGCCGGGGTGGGGGTTGAAGAGGATGGAGTTGCCGGCGGCGATGGCGTTGATGATGTTGCCGGAGAGCGTGGGCACGGAGTGGGTGACGGGGAGGATGGCGGCGACGACGCCGAAGGGGGTGTATTCTTCGTGCATGAGGCCGTGGTCGCCGCTCAGCGCGTAGGGGCGGAGCCATTCGACGCCGGGGACGAGTGGCACGATTTGGAGTTTGGCGATTTTGTGTTCGAGGCGTCCGATTTTGGTCTCTTCAAACTCGAATCTGCCCCATGTCTCGGCGTTGGCGGTGGCGAGTTTTTTGATGATGTCCACGACTTGCCGGCGGGCGGCGACGCCTTTGGCGCGGAGTTGCTCGAAGCCTTTCCGCGCGGCGGCGGCGGCGGCGGGCACGTCTTGAAAGACGCCGTGGCGCGGGCCGGAGAGGGCGCCGCTGGCGATGAACGGCGCGGGGGGCGCGGCAGGGGCGACGGCGGCGGCGCTGGCGGCGGGGGCTGCGCCGGTGGCGGAGCGGATGTTGCGGACGACTTCGCTGACGATGGAGCGGACCAGGTTTTCGTCGAGTTGGAGGGACATGGGAAAATGGGATTTCGTGAATGCGGAGTGTGGAATGGAGAAACCGGCGTAGCGGCGCGCGAGCGATTTTTGTTACTGGATACTTGTCCTTTGTGACTGGGCGTCCGGCGTCGTGGGTTTGTTTGTTCAGGTGGCTTTTTTGCCGAGGACTTCCACGGTGTCCACCAGGCCGATGACGGCGGCGTCGATGGGGAGCGGTTTCATGCCGGCGGCCATGCGCGCGGAGCTGCCTTGGCAGAAGAGCACGAGGTCGCCGGCACCGGCGCCGTGGGCGTCAACGGCGACGATGGGGTTGCCGCCGGGTTTGAGCGCGGCGGGGTTGGCTTCGTCGGGAAACAGGGGGCGCAAGAGGAGGAGTTTGCGGCCGGTCATGGTCTCGTCTTTCTTGGTGGAGACCACGGAGCCGATGACACGGGCGAGAAACATGGGCGGGAGGTGAGAAGGGTGATTGGGCGGGGGGATGGGAACGGTCTTCGTAATACCTCCATCTTTCTGCTTTCCGCTTTATCTTTCTCTTTCCTCTCTTGTGCCGTCTGGCCGGCAGGCAAAAGAGAAAGAGGAAAGATAGAGAATAAGGAGAAAGATGGATTCGCGCGGAGAGGCGAAGGCAGACGGCTCCGGCTTGTCCCGTGGGAGGCGGGCAAGGGAATACTCGCGCCTTCCTTTACTTTTTCGCGGGCGCGGCGGGTTTCGGGAGGACGGTGGCGATGTCGTCGTGGGGGCGGGCGATGACTTGCACGCTGACGACTTCGCCGTAGGTGCGGGCGGCGGTCGCGCCGGCTTCGGTGGCGGCTTTGACGGCGGCAACGTCGCCGGTGACGATCGCGGTCACGAGGGCGTTGCCGACTTGTTTCATCGGGCCGACGAGGGTGACGTTGGCGGATTTGAGCATCGCGTCCACTCCGGCGACGAGCGCGGTGAGGCCACGGGTTTCGAGGAGTCCTAGGGCTGATTGTGCCATGATGTTTTTTTCGGTTGGGTTGAGGGTTGATTGCGGGTTGGAGGAAAAGAGGGAGGGGGGGCGGCGGGCGATGTGATGGGGGGATTTTTTCGATTTAGGTCGATGTAAGTCGGTTTAAGTCGATGTAAGTCGATTTAAGTCACGCGGCGCTGGGGGCGGCATTGTTGGCGCCGGGGGGGTGGCGCGAGGCGAGGAGGCGCGCGGTTTCGCGCGCGACGACGAGTTCTTCGTTGGCGGGGATGACGAGGATTTTCGTGCGCGAGGTTTGGGTCGCGAGGTCGGTCTCGGGCGCGGCGGAGGCGTTGGCGGCGGGGTCGAGTTCGAGGCCGAGGGCGGCGAGGTTTTCGCAGACGGCGGCGCGCAGCCAGGGGTTGTTTTCGCTGATGCCGGCGGTGAACACGAGGGCGTCGCAGCCGCCGAGTTGCACCCAGAAGGCGCCGATGTAGTGGCGGATTGAATACACGAGGGCGTCGATGGCGAGGCGGGCGCGGGCGTCGCCCCGGTCGGCGGCGGTCTTGATGTCGCGCAGGTCGTTGCCCACGCCGGAGAGGCCGAGCAGGCCGGATTCCTGGGCGAGTTGTCTTTCCGCTTCCTCGATGGTGAGGCCGAGGCGGCGCATCGCGCAGGGGAGCGCGGCGGAGTCGAGGTCGCCGACGCGGTTGTTTTGCGGGAGGCCGGATTGCGGGCTGAGGCCCATGCTGGTGGCCACGGCCACGCCGTCGCGAATGGCGGTGATGGAGCTGGAGCCGCCGAGGTGGCAGGAGATGACGCGCAGGGGCGCGCCGGGGTTTTTCGCGGGGCCGCGCAGGTAGAGGTTGCGCGCGGCGGCGGCGATGTCTTCGCGTCCGAGGAGTTCGGCGGAGCGTTCGGCGACGAATTTGTGGCTGGCGCCGTGGAAGCCGTGGCGGCGGATGCCGGCTTTATACCAGGTTTCGGGCACGGCGTAGCGGTGCGCGGCGGGCGCGATCCATTGGTAAAACGCGGTTTCGAAGAGCGCGACGCGGGGCACGGCGGGCAGGCGTTCGCGGAAGGTGCGGATGCCGGCGGCGTAGGGCGGGTTGTGCGCGGGCGCGAGGTCGGCGGCGTCGAGCAGGGCTTTTTCCACCGATTCGTCCGCGAGGAGGCAGCCGGTGAGGTCGCCGCCGTGGACGGTTTTGAAGCCGATGGCGTCGATTTGTTGGTGGCCGGCGGCGGCCAGTCCGGCCATCGTCTGGTCGATGGCGGCGCCGTGGTCGGTGACGCGTTCGAGGCCGCCGCGCGCGAGGAGGCGCGTGTTTTCGCCGTCGAGGGCGTAGAGGCGGTATTTGAACGAGGTGGAGCCGAGGTTGGCGACGAGGACGTTCATGGGAAATCAGGAATTAAGAATTAGAAATCGGGAATGGCAAAGGCGCTGCCGCGTCCGTGGGGGGATTTGAAGCGGCGGCTCGCGCCGCCAGTTCTAATTCCTAAATTCTAATTTCTAATTCTTTTTTCAGGCGATCCATTTGCCGAGGCGTCCGATGTCGTCGTGCGGGCGCGGGATGACTTGGGTGGCGACGATGTCGCCGACCCGGCGGGCGGCTTCGGCGCCGGCGTCGATGGCGGCTTTGAGGGCGGCCACGTCGCCACGGAAGAAGGCCGCGACGTGGCCGGAGCCGATCGCTTCGTAGCCGGTCATGGTGACGTTGGCGGCTTTGAGGGCGGCGTCTGCCGCTTCGATAAGGGTGCAGAATCCTTTGGTTTCAATCATGCCGAGTGCTTCTTGTGCCATGGTGGTGGGGGAGTTCAGGTTCAGGTTTAAGTTTAGGTTTTTTGGGAGGCGGGTTAGAGGTTGAATTGTTTGAGCAGGTCGGCGTGGGGGCGGGCGATGACGTGCGCGCAGATGAGTTCGCCGACGCGTTTGGCGGCGTCGGCGCCGGCGTCAACGGCGGCTTTCACGCTGCCGACATCGCCTTTGACGAGGACGGTGACGAGGCCGCCGCCGATTTGGACTTGCTTGGCGAGCGTGACGCCCGCCGCTTTGACCATCGCGTCGCTCGCCTCGATGGCGCCGACGTAGCCTTTGGTTTCAATCATTCCTAGGGATTCACTCATGGGGAGTTGTTGGTTGGTGGTTATGGGTTGAGGGTTGGTTGGTTGGTTTTTGGTGGATGATGGATGGTGGATTGCGGGAAAAAAGCGGGTCGTGGTGGGGAGGGTGAGCGGGCGAGTGGCGGGCGTGAGGCGAGGGGGGGATGGTTGAAGTGGGGAGGCGGGAGGGGGAGCGGTTTATTTGATCAATTCGCACGGGGTGGCGGGGCCGAGGCCGCAGGCGTTGGCTTCGTCGGTGTCGATGTGGACTTCGAGTTTGAAGTCGGGCGACACGCGGACAAGCAGGCGGTCGAAGGTCACGCCGCTGGGGCCGCCGACGCGGAGTTTCATGCAGTCGCCGTTTTTCACGCGGTAAAACGCGGCGTCGTCCGGGTGCATGTGGACGTGCGGCGCGGCGCGGATGACGCCGGCGGGCAGTTCGAGGAAGCCGGCGGGACCCATGAGCATGCAGCCGGGGGTGTCGTTGATGTTGCCGGAGTTGCGGACGGGGATGTCGAAGCCGAGCGAGATGGCGTCGGTGAAGGCGAGTTCGACTTGGTTGAGGTCGCGGCAGGGGCCGAGGATGCGGAGGTTTGAGATCACGCGGCTGCGCGGGCCGATGAGCGTGACGGATTCTTTCGCGGCGTATTGGTCTTTTTGATACAGCCACTTCATCGGCGTGAGCGCGCGGCCTTTGCCGAAGAGTGTCTCGACGGCGCGCGGGGTGAGGTGGCAGTGGCGGGCGGAGACGTTTACGAGGAGGGGGTTGGGCGCGCGCACGGTGCGCGGCATCGGTTGCCCGAGTTTTTCGTAGAGGGCGCGGCGGACGAGGTGTTCGATTTCAGCGCGATGGGGGGCTGGTGGCGCGAGTGACATGGGTTGCGGGCGGTGAGGGAGAGGGGGGAGTTGGCGAGGAGAGGGCTGAGGGTGCGACGAGGGTGGTGGGTGGAGGAAAATCCGGTGTTTGAGTGGGGGGACGGTTTATTGATTTATGACGCAAGTCAATCATATATTTTCGGGAGATTTTCGGGGGCCTTGGGGAGAGCGCGGGGCGCGGGGGGGGCCGGGGGTCACTCGCGTTTGGTGATTTCGCGCGGGTTGGACTCGATGGGTTCGATGGTCTCGGAGAGTTTTTTCACGCCTTTCGCGCCGAGTTCCTCGAAGCGGCGCGCGCCGGG
>JAIRTK010000367.1 GCA_031254955.1 Opitutaceae bacterium | reverse complement strand
CGAAGGCCGACAGTCCGCCAAACTGAAAGACTGAAAACTCCCCCATGACTCCGCGCCTTCGTGCTTCCGTGCTTCCGTGCTCATATCTCCGTGGTTCATTCCTTCTTCCCGGCCATTCCAAAGAGCGAGGGTTTAATCCCCCGCAGCTTGCTGCGTTTGTTTGTTCTTCTGCAACGGAATCCGTTGCAGTGAATTTCAATACCCCGCCCCTTGGGGCGGGGATTTTTATTTTATTAGACATGTTCGCCAACCGGGTTTTCGCCGTGATGCGCAATGCAAAGCCCATGAACGACTGGCCGAAGCCAGGAGGGAAGGTGCGTCGGAGGTTTGCGGCGCGGAGCGCCGTCCACGGGCGAGGGCGCCCGTGCCACTCAATCCCACAGGCGAGTCGCTCATGCCACCCGAACCGCCCGTGCTCCACGGCCCGCTCTGTCTCGCGTTAACCTCGGTTAACAAAGTAGGATTAACCGCCGGGACGCCGCCCTGACATCAGGGCTTGACCAAGGAGGGCCAGTCCGCCGGGCACCGATGGGCGTTTCCTCGCGGGCCGGCGGTTTTCGTTTATCGACAGCGCGGGGCGCGTCCCGCACGCTGTCCGTCTCATGCCAAAACAACGAGTGGTCATCGCGGGCGGCGGGGCGGCGGGGTTTTTCTCCGCCATCACCTGCGCGGAAAACGCGCGCGGGGCCAGCGAGGTGCTTTTGTTGGAGGCGTCCTCGCGACCGCTCGCCAAGGTGAAGGTCTCGGGCGGCGGACGCTGCAATGTCACCCACGCGTGCTTCGAGCCGCGCGAACTGGTGAAACATTATCCGCGCGGCGCGCGCGAACTGATCGGCGCGTTTCATCGCTGGCAGCCGCGCGACACCATCGGCTGGTTCGGGGCGCGCGGTGTGGAGCTGAAAACCGAGCCGGACGGACGCCTGTTTCCCGTCACGGACGACTCGCAAACCATCATCGACTGCCTCGAATACGCCGCGTCGGAGGCCGGCGTGGGCGTGCGGTTGCGTTGTGGTTTGGCGGCGGCGCGCGCGAAGGGCGCGGGCGCGGGCGAAAACGCCGTGGGTGTCAGTAGAAACGCCGTGAGCGCCGGCGGAAATGCCGCCGACGCCAGCGGAAACGCCACCGACGCCGGTGGAAACGCGGCGGGCGGGTTCGTCCTCACGCTGTCCGGCGGTGAAACGCTCGACTGCGATCGCCTGTTGCTTGCCACGGGCGGCGGGCGTTCCGCCTCGGGGCCGGCCATCGCCGCCGCGCTCGGCCACAGACTCGAACCGCCCGTGCCCTCGCTCTTCACTTTCAACACCGGCGACCCCCGGTTGCACGGCCTCGCGGGGCTGTCCGTGCCCGCCGCGACCGTGTGCGTGCGCGGGACGAAGCTCCGGGCAACCGGCCCCGTGCTCGTGACGCATTGGGGGCTGAGCGGACCGGCGATTCTGCGGCTGTCCGCGTGGGGCGCGCGCGAGCTGCACGCGCGGGATTATCGGTTTGCGCTGCGACTCAACTGGCTCGGCGCGTCCTCGCGCGAACAGGCCCGCGAGGCGCTTGCCTCGGCGCGGGCGGCCAACCCACGGCGCCAGGTCGCCAACGGGAATCCCTTCGCGTTGCCGCAACGCCTGTGGGAGCGTCTGGTCGCGGCATCGGGCATCGCGCCCGGTGCGGTATGGACGGCCACCTCGAACAACGCCCTTGCCGCGCTTGCGGGCCAGCTCACCGAGGGTGACTACGCGGTGGCGGGCAAGGGCGCGAACAGGGACGAGTTTGTCACCTGCGGGGGCGTGCGTCTCGCCGAGGTGGATTTCAAGACCATGCAGAGCCGCGTTTGCCCCGGTTTGTATTTTGCCGGCGAACTCCTCGACATCGACGGCGTGACCGGCGGTTTCAATTTTCAAGCCGCCTGGACGACCGGCCGGCTCGCGGGTCTGGCCTTGGCGGAGTGCGGCGGGGCTGTCGCCCAAGGGGTGATGCACTAATCCAACCGCAAAAGAACGCGAAAAAATGCGCGGAGTTCGGCAGGGTTGCCGCCAAGGGATGATGCCAAAGGGTAATGCCAAGGGCTGTCGCCAAGGGGTGATGCCAAGGGGTGATAGCCTTTCCGAAGCCGTTTTGGATTTGAGCGGCCCCTGTCTCTTTGGAGGGACGACCTCCGTGCCGTCCGATTTCATCCGGGAAGGACGGCACGGAGGCCGTCTCTTCAAAGGGGGCCATCTCATTCGGAAGTGGTATTATACCATTTCCTAATAAAACTCACACTAAGGAAGCCGATCAAGGTAGCAGTGGAGTTTCATGCGAAGATAAAGTTGGGGATGGAGCAGATTGGGTTGAGCAGGCAGATGAGTTTGCGCATGAGCGCGACAATGCAGAGCAGGCCGAGCTTGCCCTTGTCCTTGAGGCGCTGGTGGAAGCTGCGGAGGATGGGGTTGTGAGTGAGGGCGCACACGGCGGCCATGTAGAGCGCGTCGCGGACGTGCTTGCGCCCGCCGCGCACGTGGCGGGGTCTGTCGTTGGGGGCGCT
>JAIRTK010000201.1 GCA_031254955.1 Opitutaceae bacterium | reverse complement strand
TCGCCTCCGCTTCCTGGGGGATGCGGTTTGGACTTCTGTGCCCAAACCGCGTTCCCGCCGCAGGCGGCCTCCTCCGACGAGCTTTTCGGCCCATTCTCGGAGGCCGCCTGCGGCTTCTTCTCCCTTATTCGTTTTCACGGCATTTAACATACAAGGACACGGAGACCAGAGAGAGTCTTTTCATGAGACTTGTTCGCCAACCCGCGTCCGCCCCCGCGCCCGCCCCCGCCCCGCCCCTTGGCGCGGCAGCGCCGGTAGGGAGGCCTCTCCGAGGCCTCCGCAACCACGCCTCGATTTCCCCATGAAAATTCAAACCGCCAGCCCCGTCCGACGGAGGCCTCGGAGAGGCCTCCCTACCGGCGCTCCCGCGCCTGTCCTCTTGCGGGGGCCTCTCCATAAAACGAAGAGGCTCCAGCCTATCGGACTGCTCGGACTGCTCGGGCGAATCGGGCGAATCGGGCGGCGGCGGGATGTGGGGCGGGCGGCGGGCAGGCGCCGGCTATAAGAGAGGAAGCGGCTGGGGGCGGGGCCGCTTCCTCTTTCGCGGGGACGCTTCACGGCATCGGGTTGAGTCCTTCGGCGCGGACGATCCATTGGCCGTTTTTCGGGAAACCGGGGGCGGGGCCTTCGGGCGCGCCGTCCCAGCCGCCGGCCATGAGCGCGATGGCGCTCAGGAAGGAGCCGTTCACCGGCATGTAGGCCGGGCAGCCGCCGGGTTCCTTGGGGCGGGGCACGAAGCCTTGCACTTTGAAGCGCGATCGCGGGGCGTCGTTGGTGACGATGTCCACGGCAAGCTCGGGGTCGTGCAGGCGGGCGGCGGTGTTGGCGCCCTGGCCCATGGCCCAGCTGTTCCAGCGTTTGACTCCGGCGCCGCCGCGGCGGTGCACTTCGTCGAGGGTGGCGCGCATGATTTGGGGATCGACCATCGGGGTGCGCGGCACGTAGCCGAGTGCGTAGAGCATGGAGGAGGGCACGCCGCCGGAGGGTTTTTCGTAGATGCGCGGCTCGGTTTCGATTTCGATGTATTTGCCGTCAACCACGGTGGGGCGGGCGAGTTTTTCCAGAATGTCGGCCCAGCGCGGCTCGGGCGCGAGGCCGAGGCGCGCGCGCCAGTCTTGGGCGACTTTCAGGCCGTAATACCAGAGGGCGAGTTCGAAGGTGGGGTTCTGGGTTTCGTCCTCGCGGGAGGACTCGGTCGAGGCTTTGAGCGGAGGGCCGAGCACGTAGCGTCCGGTGGCGGCGTCGAAGAACGCGTAGGAGGCGAGAAATTTCGCCGTCTCGAAAACGATGTCTTGGTATTGGGCGAGGGTGGCGGGCGAGGGCTTGGCGCGGTAAACGAGTTCGCAAAGGTAGATGGGGTTGGGAAAATTCCAGATGATGAAGGGGTTGATGCCGCCGGGCGTGGGGTGCCCGTCGATCGCGGACATTTTGGGCCAGCGCGCGCCTTCGAAGCCTTTGCCGGTGGCGTCGGCCTGCGCGAGGGGGAGGATTTTTTGATACCACGAGAGTCCGTTTTCGAGCAGTTCGGGGCGGCCCCATTGGGCGAAGTGCGCGGCGTGGATGAGATAGACTTCGGAGTTGTGCTTGCCGAACCAGGTGGGCGTGACCAGGCCGCACTCGGAGGGCGGGAAGTGGCCGGAGTAGTGCACCTTGGTGATGTATTGCGAGAGGACGATGCGGCGTTCGAGTTCGTGGGCGCGCGGGTCGGTGCTGAGCGAAAGGTCCACGGCGCCGCCGCGCGTCCAGAAGTCGCGCCAGCTTCGCGTGCTCGCCGCGCGGGTCTCGTCGAAGGCCGGCGGCGCGCCCGCCGCGCTGGAGGAGCTATCGCCGGCGATGCCGTTGGCGAGGGGGTCGGCGGGGTCGGCGGCAAACGCGCACGTGAAATCGAGCTGGCCGCCTTGGACGGCCTCGGTGCGCAGGCGGAAGTCATGCGGCGCGGCTTCGACGAGGTCGGCCACTCCGTCCCACGCGAGGCGCACGTGGTAGCGGGTCGCGTCGGCGGCGCGTTCGAGGCGGGCGTGGTTTTTGCCTTTGTCCGCGATGGTGGTGCGGTGCGCGTCGGGGCGGTCCCAGATGAGCGGGGGTTTGTTTTTCACGCTGGCGCGGTAGGCGTAGGGGAAATGAAAACGCACCTCCAGCCGTCCGGTCTGGAGCAGCAGCGAGCGCACGCGCACCGACACGAGGCTGCGCTCCGGATGCGCGATGGTGACGACTTCCACCGGCTCGCCGCCGAGCAGGTAGCGGCTGGTCACGACGCCGGTCCAGAGGTCGAGGCGCTGGTTCACGCCCGTGATGTCGGCGGGGGCGAGTTCGCGTCCGTCGTAGATGAACGAGAGCTGGCCGAGAGGGGCGGGATGGGGGTTTTCGCGAAAATAGTTTCCGGCGGGGCTTTTTTCGAGCGCGGCGTAAGGCACCTGCCGCCCGTGGAAATTGTAGGGTTTCATCGTGTCGGCGAGCGTGAAGCCGTCGGGATTCGGAAACGCGTGCCACGCCCATGTCGAAAGCGTCTCGGTGGGGATGCCTTTGTCGCGGAAAAGCGTCGCGAAGCTCTGGAGGCCGGTGGCGTCCATCGTGAACGCGAAATCGCCGTTGCCGACGCTGAGCGCGGCGTCGGGGTCGAGCGCGGTGACGCGCACCTCGTGCCGGCGCACAAGCGCCTCGCGGTCGATGGGCGCGGCGGAAAGGCCGGGCGACGGAAGGAGGGAAAGGCCAAGGGCCAGAACGGGGAGGTGGCGGAAGGGGAGCTTTTTCATTGGGAGAAAAACGATGGCGGCAAACGGGGGAAAAAGAAACGGGCTGGAAAATCGGACAGTCATGGAAGGATAACCCCCGCCAGCGGCCTCCCCGCCAGCGGTTTCCCCTTCTTTGCTCTCTATCCTTCTCCTCGCTCTTCCCCCCTCCCCTCCCCCGCCTCGTCATTCTTCCCCTTCCCGTTCATTCTTTCTCTTTATTCTTTCCTCTTTCTCTTTCTCTCTCCCCCTTTCTTTTTTCGCCCTTCTTCCTTTCCCCTTCTTTCTTTCCCCTTCTTCCCCTTCCGATTCCTCGCTATTTTGAATGGTTGGTTTGTTTTCAAGATTCAGCGCATTCGTGATTTTAGTTTGGTGTGGTTTGACGTGGGTTCAGACTGTGTTGAATTAGCATAATATATGGGAAAGAGATTACGGATAGTATTCCTGTCCCTTGTGCGATTCCCGTGGAAAGAGATTTTGCTTCGGGGCGTATTCCAGATTTCGTGTATAATCGGGGTTCAGGTAGT
>JAIRTK010000162.1 GCA_031254955.1 Opitutaceae bacterium | reverse complement strand
CCTCAAGTCTTTTCCGCCTCCCGACAGGCTTTCGAAAATGTCCGCCAAGCCGCAGCGCCACGACGCTCCGGCGCATTTGACGCTCCGGACGCCGGCACGCTGCCGCCGGAAAGTCCGCTGCCGCCGGAAGGCCTGCTGCCGCCGAAAAGCACGGTATCGCTGCCTTGGGTCGCGAGCGGGATACGTTTTTCGCGCGCGAGCCGGACGACGGCCTGCGGCTCCGTCTCCGCCGCGTTCAGCTTTTTTGCAGGATGTGGTAGTTCGCCATCGAGATGCCGCTGAGCATCGCGCCGACGATGCCCAGAAACCCTTGGTCGGTGCCGCAAAGATAGAGGTTCTCCAGACGCGTGCGGCCCTGGCGGTTTTTCACCGGCGAGCCGTAGATCGCGCCGGCGGCGCGGCCCGTGTAGCGCGTGATCGTGCGCGGCGTGAACATGTCGGACGCCAGCGTCGCCGCCTCCAGCGCGCCCGGCGGCAGCGGCGGCAGGAAGCGTTGCGCGTTGCGCGTGATGGCGGCGAACCAGCGCGTCTTGGCCGCGCGATAGGCGTCCTCCGGCAGGCCGGCCCAGCCGTCGTAATTCGCGAGACAGGTGCAGCGGAACCAGCCTTCCGGCAGGCGCCGCCCGCCGGGGTAGGCGAAATTGTTGGGAAAACAAATCACGCCGCTGCGCAAATCCACCTGCCCGCCGGGCTGCGCGTAGGTGAAGCGCGGGGAGTCGTTGAAAAACACAATCGTGTCGTCGCCCCACCCCAGCGCGGCTGGCTCGCGGTCGAGCACGCTGATGGTCTCGACATAACTCAAACGCCCTGGCGGCTGGGCCGAATGCGGAATGCGGATTGCGGCTTGCGGAATCCCAAACCCTTCGGCTGCGGCAGGCGCTTGGGTTTCTTTCGTTCCGCATTCCGCATTCCGCGTTCCGCATTCGGCATTCGGCATTCCGCATTCCGCAATCAGGCCCTCCGTCTCCGGCGCGCCGATGCTGCTGATGACGTGGCCGGCGGTGACTTCCGTGCCGTCGTCGAGCACGAGCGCGGCGGCGCGTCCGGCGCGCGCGATGATTTTTTTCACGCCGCACTTCATGCGCCGCTCGCCGCCGGCCTGCCGGTATTTGTCGAGCAGCACTCGCAGGATCACGCGCACGCCGTCCAGCGGACGCGCGAAGCCCTCGAAGAAGAGCGCCTTGAACATGATGACGAACTGGCCGAACTCCATGTCGTGCTCCTGCGCGCCGCCGTAATACATGACCGGGCAGAACAGCATGTCCTCCAGCAACGGGTCGCCGAGATGCGCGCGCACCACCTCGCGCGCCGACGCCGGGCGCGCGTCGAGCGACACGTCGTCATGCGCGCGGATCGCCGCGACCAGCCGCCGGAATCCGTCGATCTGCGCGGGAAACGTTTGCGCGACCTCGCTTTCGAGCACGGCAAAGTCGTTCGTGAAACGCAACGACACCCCGCCCCGCGGCCCGAACGCGACGCGCGACTGCCTTTGCTCGCACAAGGCAAACTCATCGCGGTCGATGCGGAGTTGGCGCAGCAGTTTCGTCAACGGCGTGCCCTTCACGCCGGGCCGCACGTAATTGGTCAGCGCGTGCAAGCCGACATCGAATTTCCGCCCGCCCTGACTGTAGAAGCTGTTGAGTCCGCCAACGGCGTTGTGCCGCTCGAAGATGCACACGCGCCGCCCGAAATGCGCAAGCCGGATGCCCGCCGCAAGCCCCGACATGCCCGCGCCGATGATGACCGCATCGTAATGAATGCGCGCGCCGCTCATCGCGCCTCCTGCGATGCGGGAGTGATGTTTTCGTAGTCGGAAAATCGTGCCATGAGCGGCCCGTTTTGCGCGCGCTTCCGCAGACGCGCAATCCGAAATGCAGCGGGTCGCGCCTCAGCGAGTGCAACCCAAAGTGATGTCAGCGCCGGAATCTTTCCTCTTTCCTCTTTATCTTTCTCTTTATCCCCATTCGTTCCTGACGAAAGAGAAAGAGAAAGAGAAAGAGGAAAGAGGAAAGATTCCGGCACTGACACAACTTTGAGTTGCACCCGCCTCAGCGCATTTGCACGTCCCACACTTTCGAGTGGCGCGACTTTCCGGCGGGACCCTCGATGTCGAGAATCACCACGTAGTTGCCGGGTTTTTCGTAGGCGTGGAGCGGATGCTGTTCCGTGGAGGTCCGGCCATCGCCGAAGTCCCAATGCCACGCGGTGATCTCGCCGATGGATTCGTCCTTGAACGCCACCACCCGCCGGTCGATGTCCACCAGCTTGAACGACCATTGCGCATCAATCCGCTTCTCCCGCAAAAACGGCTCCAGCGGCATGAGGCGGAAGGCGGGCAGCGCGGACGCGTCGCCAAACATGGAGCGCTGCCGGCCAAGCATCCAGAAGCCGTTGTTGCGCCCGCCGGACTCCGCGTTGTCGTAGTCGATGATGATCCAGCCCAGGCCGATGATTTTGTTTTCGCAGAGCAACGACTCCACCGCGCGTTCCGGGCCTTCGGGGCCTGCGTAGTCGAAGGGCGTGATCCAGAATTCGAGCGTCAATTTCCCGGACTCGCCGGGCTTGAAATCAAACTTCGTCGCGGCATTGGCCCACGGCAATTCCTTCGTCCACGTGGCCGAACCCCACGCGAGCGCCCAGTCCTTGTCCACCGCGGGCGTGAAGATGTGGTAATTCTGCGCGTGCACGCCGTGAATCGTCCATTTTTCCTGAGCCAGGCCGATGCGTCCGTCCGGCGTCATGCGGCGCTCGCCGACGATCTCCGGCCTCCAGACCGATTTCTGCGACGAGTCCACCAGCACGCCGCCCGACGCGTCGCCATCGACGACAAGCTCGAAGGTGTCGTTGTGCAGGCCGGGCTGGGAAAAATCCCAGTAATCATCATAGGCTTCGTAGAGAAAATAAAGCCGGTTGAGCCTCTTCACCCAGCCGACGCGCACGCGCACATCGAGGTTTTTGGGATCGTGCCGGCGCGGTTTTGCCGAGCCGTCCACGAGTTCTTTGCCGCCGACCACATAACTCTCCGGCACGAGGTCCCAGTCGGACGCGTCGCCATCGACGCGCGGAATCCGGTCGGCGGGAAACTGGAAAATGGGAAATGTGATTTCGGGCCGGTCGAGAGAGCGCGCGGGTGGCGCGCAAAACGCGACCGCCGCGAACACGGCGAGGAGGGAAAAGCGAAATTGCATAAGATGAAATGCGACCCTGCCAACAGGGCCGCGGTTGTTTCCCAGCGTCGGCGCGCACCGGAAAACAGGCACGCCCGCCGTTTATCGGCCAGTCCGATTTTTTGGGCATTTCGCCCCGGATTGCGCGAGTGAGGATCGAGTGGCACGGGCGGGATGCCCGTGCCACACCGCGCCTCCGCGTCCCGCCCCGGCCACGGACCACCGCGCCCGTGGCCCGCCCCCGCGCCAGCGACTGGGAGCGCCGGCCTCCAGCCGGCAGATTTTTCCCTCCCGCACCGCCCCCAGCGAACGCGCCGCGCTCAGGCCTTCGCCATCAGCGCGCGGCAGGCGAGGAAGTCCTTGTGCAGGCGGTGGAAGACGGCGTATTT
>JAIRTK010000045.1 GCA_031254955.1 Opitutaceae bacterium | reverse complement strand
CTGCGGCACGCCGCCGCCGCGCAGGAGCGCGGACGCGGCGGCGCCGGCGGCGACGTGGGTATGGGTGTCGGCGATGATGATGGCGCGCGCGCCGGCGCCGAACTGGGCGCGGAAGAGCGACGCGATTTCGCAGAGCGCGCCGGGGGCGATGAGCAGTGCTTTTGTGTCGGTGGCGGCTTTCAGCGCGGTTTCCATATTGGTCGTCATGATTGTTATTCGCGGGTTGGCTGTTACTATAATGGCGGCGCGTCACATTTTCAGCACGGCGTTTGTGGGGATGTAATCGAGGCCCATTGCGAGCATTTTCAGGACGGTCTCGCGGGTGTCGCCGGCGCGGAGGCAGACGCGGACGCCGGCCTCGTGCGCCGTCTCGACCAGCCCGGCGGGGACGGCGTCGAGAGTCTTGTGATTATACGACAGGCCGGCGTAGCCGAGCGCGGCGAGTTTTTTCATGTGCTCCGCGTCGCTGAATATATGGTGAATAAACACTTTTTTGCCCAGCCGCCGGGCCTCCTCGACATGGGCGAACCGGATGCTCGAAATCACCGCGACATCCTCCATGCCGAGATCGCGCACCAGTCCGAGGGCGCGCTCCGTGACATCGTCCTTTATTTCAATAAACGGAACGCAACCGCCGTCCTTGCAGATTTCGAGGTATTCGGAAAACAACGGCATCCGCAGGCGCGCCCCGGGATAATCGCCAAGGCCGGCGCCGCTGGTGAAGCGGAGTTTTTGCAGTTCATCGAGCGTCAGGTCCGCGATGCGTCTGTTGACGCCGAACATTTTTTTGAGCGTGGCGTCGTGGCAGCAGACGAGCCGGGCGTCCTTGGTGGCGCGCACGTCGGTTTCAATCGCCCAGAAGCCCCGTTTCGCCGCCTCCTCGAAGGCGGGCAGGGAGTTTTCCGGCGCGAGGGAGAGGCAGCCGCGGTGGGCGATGAAGCGCGGTTTGCGCGGCGTGTTCGGCGTGTCGAAAATGCGCGTGCGCCTTTCGAGCCGCGCCGCCTGTCCGCCGAAAACGGCGGGCGGCAGCGCGAGCAGGCCGGCGGCGGCGGCGGCTTGTCTCAGGAAATCGCGGCGGGTGGGGGGCGGTTGCATGGCTCAACTTACCTCGAAGGCGTAGAGGTGGGCGACGGAGCTGCCGTAGTCGTTGCTTTTTTTCACGCTCGCGTGGGTCGCGAGAGGGATGAAGCGCACGGCGTCGGCGGTGACGTTTATATTCAACCGGACGAAACGTTGGTAGTTTTCGTCGGTCTCGAAGACGGTCTTCCATTCGCCGCCGACGCGCGCCTCGACGCGGTAGGATTTTATCATGCAGCCGGGAAAGCCGAATGTCGTTTTGTTGTGCGAAAGCGGATGAAACATGACCCACGAGGTCATGAGGCCGTCGGGGTTGCCCTCGATGAACTCGCGGTTCAGGTCGCTGTCGAAAACGAGGCGCACCCGCGAGATTTTCACCGGTTTCCCGAACGTGTAGGTGACGGCCTTGTTGGTTTTCCCGAAATAGCCGTTGTCCTTGCCCCAGACGCGGCGGTCCACTCCGTTTATCAAATTGGAGCAGTCGCCGTAGTCGCAGGTCAGCCCGGCCTGTTTTGCGAGCGGGGAAATGTCGCGTTTGAAATGCGGCAGGAAACAGTCGTCCTCCATCAGCGCGGCCTGGATTTCGCGGATTTTGTGTTTTCCCGCCTCGCGCGGCGCGAGGTTGTTTTGGACGGCGATCCACGCGGCGGTGCCGGCGGCCTGCCCGAGGATGCCGCAGGTGCCCATGACGCGCGTGGTGGCGATGGCGATGTGCGTGGCGCTGATATTGCGGCCCGCGAACATCAGGTTGCCTATGTTTTTTGAATATATTGAGCGGAAGGGAATATTATAAGGCTCGGAGAGGCGGCGTTTGCGGAGGTGCCTGCCGCCGTCAACGGAGTCCATCGCGAAGCCGCCGGGCAGGTGGTCGTCAATCTGCCAGCCGCCGTAGGCGATGGTGTCGTCGAAGACGGGGTGGTTTTCGACATCCTGCTGTTTCAGCATATAATCGCCGATGCAGCGGCGGCTCTCGCGCTTGCCGGGGAGGAAGCCGAGCCATTCCAGCTCCCAGTTGCCGGCGTTTTTTTGGGGACAGTGATTCTTCACGTGATCCCACACGCCGAAGGCGATTTTGAGCAATTCGTCCCGGAGGGTTTCGGTGTCGCCGATGCCGTCCTGCTCGCCGCCAAGCTCGACCCAGTAGAAGTTGGTGTTGATGGCGTAAATGTTGTGCGGCTTGTTTTTCATGTCCGCGTCGGTCTTGAAAACATAAGCCCACTTCGGCGGCGTGAATTTCACCGGACTCCCGGTTTCGCGCACTTGAAACAGCAGGCTCATGCCCATTGTTTTTTTGTCGGCTTTTTCGATGCCGAACTCCTCGCCAAACTCCCGCGCGGCCTCGCGCCCGACACGAAATTCCGCGCCGGAGAGCGTGGCGAGGATGCTGTCGCCGGAGCAATCAATATATATTTTGGCGCGGACGGTGTGCCAGGTCTGCGTCGTCGTCTGGTAGCCGGTGATGCTTTTTATCCGGTCGCCGTCCATCGCAACCTGGCAGCAGGCGCAGTTCAGCATGAGGTCGATATTCGGCTCGAAGCGGATTTTTTCGTATAAAATGCCGTCCCAAATCGCGAAGTTGCGCCTCGGGTTTCTATACATGTTTTCGAGCGCGATTTCCTCCATGATGCCGGTCTCCTGAAGATCGCGGACGCGGGTGCCGGCGCCGACGATCCACTGGCGGATTTCGGAGGAGGCGTTTCCGCCGAGCACGGGCCGGTCGTGCATGAGCGCGACCTTCGCGCCGCGCCGGGCGGCGGAGATGGCGGCGCACATGCCGGCCATGCCGCCGCCGACAATGCAGATGTCCGCCTTGTGCGAACGCGACGGCAGTCTGCCGTCCGCACCAGGCCCGGCGCCGGGAGCCGGGGCGTCCGCGCCGCGCAGGATGCCGCCGGGCCACACGAACAACCCGGCGGTGAGCGCGCCGCCCTTCAGGAAATCGCGACGGGAGGCGGGATTGGTTTTTTTAGGTTTCATGGGATTGGGGACTGGGAAAACAGTTTCCGGGTTCGCCGTGATTTGTTTTATGGCGTCCCGGTGACGAAGCTGCCCCAGGGCAGGTCGGCGGTTTTGTTGTCGAGGAGGATTTCGCCGAGGCGGAACATGAGCGGAAACTCGCCGGGGTCCACCTCGCCGCGCGCGGCCATTTCGCGCAGGGTGGTCGCCATGCGCTGGATGATGACGTTCGACTCGAGGGTGATGCCGGACAGTTCGCGCAGGGCTTCGTCGAGGGTGAGGCCGAGGCCGAGCAGGAGGCCGAGCAGGCGCGTGCGTCCGCTGAAGGCGGTGACATATAAATCGCCGATGCCGACGTGGAGCGAGCGGTCGCTGCCGGCGAGGAGTTTTAGCAATTTCTGCATTTCACGGCAGGACTGGCCGAAGACGCCGGCCTGCGAGTTGTAGTGCAGCGGCACGCTGCTCTGGTTGATTTTGTCGCTCACGCCGACTTGCGCGTAACTGCGGACGCGCTCCAGCGCCTCCCCGATGCCGTTGCCGTTGACCTTTTCGTTGACGCCGACGGCGATGGCGACGCCGAGCGCGTAGGCGTTTTTCAACGCGACGGCGCATTCGACGCCGGCGACATCGTCGGTGATTTCGATATTATAATAATCGGTCTCCATGATGGCTTTGAGGCGGCGGAGCGTGCCGGGGTTTTCGCCGCAGAAGGAGACGACGGTCGGGTCTTTATAAACAAGTTCGTAGCTGGTGCAGGGGCCGCCGACGGCGTTGAGGCAGAGTTTTTTCGGGGCCAGCTTGCGTTTCCAGTATTCGGGATAGGTGATGAGGACGCCTTTTTCGTCGGCGATGAGGCCCTTGGTGACGGAGAGCACGGGCAGGGTTTCGGGGACGAGCGGGAGCACTTTTTCGGCAAACCAGTCCACGCCGAAGCTGCTGACGCCGCCGATGAGCAGGTCGGCGCCCTCAAGGGCGCGTTCGAGGTCCTCGACGTCGTAATACTCGACGCCTTCGGGGAAGGGGCGGGAGAATTTTGGCAGTTTGCCGGTCTTGCGATAGCCTTCGATGATGCCGCGGTCGAGGTGCGTGCCGACGATGCGGACGGCGTGGCCGTTTTCCCTCGCGGGAAAGGCGAGGGCGGAACCCATCATGCCGGCGCCGACGATCGTGACGGTGCTTGCGCCGGATGGAGTGTTGCTGGTGGCGGTGTTGTTGTTGGTGGTGGTGTTATTGTTGGTGGTGGTGTTGTTGGTGGTGGTGTTGTTGGTGGTGGTGTTATTCATGTATGCTCAGGGTTTGTCGCTGTTTTTGACGGCGGGTTTGTTTTTACTGATTGTGAATTACACGGATTTGCGCGGGGTTTTTTAATGATTTGTTTTTGATCTGTGCAAATCTGTGGAATCTGTGGAATCTGTGGACAGTTTTAGTGGTGCTTGTTTTGGACTGAATGGACGGATTGGACGGAATGAGGGGGGATTTTACTCGTTCTTTTTTATTTTGTTCATTTTGTCTAAAATAATGATTTTTTAGTTAACCATGGATTATCGCGGATAAGAGAACGATGGGGAAGGCCGTTGGTTTTATCCGGGGGCATCCGTGAAATCCGTGGTGATTCATATTATTTTCGCGCGCGTTTTCTGGAAAGTCCGGCGAAGTCGGCGGGATAGTCCGTCTCGATGATGTCGGGGTTGCGGGAAAGCTCTTTTTTATAGGCTTCGAGGCGGGCCGCGTCCGGCTTGACCTTGTCGGCGGTGGGGGCCACGGCGATCATGCACATGACGCCGTGGGCGCGCAGCAGGTCATGTACCGCCTGCTGCTCCGGGTCCATGGTGTATCGGACATAGGCCATGATGCGGTTCCACGGAATGCCGGAGTCGCGATAGGCCTCGTATTGCGCCCTGTCGCCGATTTCGCAGCAAAACATGACCTTGTCGTTGCGCTGATAATAAAACAGGCATTCCTCCAGCGAGCGAACGGAGAGGATGATATTATGATATTTCGCCCACTTTCCCTTCAGGTTGTCGGAATAAACCTGCCAGGGCACGCCCTTGTTGTCGAAATTGAACACGGTTTTGCCCGCGCCCCACTCCAGCACCTCGTCGAGCGTGGGGATTTTGTAGGGCGTCACGTTTTTCTGCCGGTCCTTCAGGTAAAACTGCTGCAGCTCCGCGCAGGTGTAATCGGAAACCTTGCCCTTGCCGGTGGTGGTGCGGTTGAGCGTGGCGTCGTGCATGAGCACGAGCACGCCGTCCTTGGTCAGGCGCGGGTCGATCTCGAAGAACGACGGCATGAGCGAGAGCGTCTTTTCGCACGACGCGATGCAGTTTTCGGGATAGCCCGCCATCATGCCGCCGCGGTGCCCGCTGATGATGATGTCCTTGTCCGGCGAGTAATGAAAATATTCCTGCAAGTCGGCCAGGCTTTGGATATTGACCGTGTGCAGGCGCGGCGCGGCGGCGGCGGCGGGGATGCCGGCGAGCAGGATGGCCGCGGCCAGCGCGAAGGACGCGGGGCTTGGTTTCAGGTCAGGGAATTTCATATACAAATCATCTTTTCTCAGGGGGCATCGCGGTTTTTTTGATAAACGTTTCCTGTCATCCTGTTTTTACGCATGGCACGCTTCACTCATGGCACGCCGGTCTCGGAGAACCCGCCGCCGAGGACGACGGAGAGGGCTTTGAGGAAATAATAATCGGCATACACGAGGGGGACATCGATTTCGCTGTTGCCGGGGAGACTGGTGACGGAGTGCATGAGGAGGAAGTGGCCGTTTTCGCCGAGGCGGGCGCGGTAGGCGGGGGTGGCGAGGGAGCGGAGTTGTTTTTCGGCGAACGCACGGCAGGGCGCGCCTTGCTCCGGGCCGAGTTGTTGCGCGAGGTCGAGGAGGCCGAGCGCGGTGACGGCGGCGGCGGAGGCGTCGCGGGGCGCGCTCTCCGGGATGCCGGGCGCGTCGTAGTCCCAGTAGGGAATGCCGTCGGCGGGCATCCGGGGGTGGTTGATGATAAAACGGGCGATCTTTTCGGCTTGGGCGCGGTAGGCGGGGTTGCCGGCGTAACGGGCGGCGGCGGCGTAGCCGGCGAGACCCCACGCCTGACCGCGCGACCAGGCGGAGTCGTCGGCGTGGCCTTGCACGGTCTGGCGTTTTTGCACGGCGCCGGTGTCGGGGTTGTATTCGACGAGGTGGAAGCTGCTGGAATCGGCGCGGAAGTGGTTGGCGAGGGTTTTGTCGGCGTGGTTTGTGACGATATCGTGGAAGGTTTTTTCGCCGGTCTCGGCACCGGCGAACCAGAGCAGGCCGAGGTTCATCATGTTGTCAACGATGACGGGGTATTTCCATTTGGGGTTGTTCCAGGAGCGGATGAGTCCGACCTTGGGCGAGAAGCGCGTGGCGAGGCTGCGGGCGCCTTGGATGAGCACGGCGCGGTAGGCGGGGTCGCGGGTGACGCGCCAGCCTTCGCCGTAGCTGCATCCGAGCATGAAGCCGACATCATGGTTGCCGGTGAAGTTTTGGATGGGTTCGAGGCGGCGGGTGTAGTCTTCGGCGGCGGCGCGGAAGCGCGGGTCCTTGGTTTGCTCGTAAATGAGCCAGAGGGAGCCGGGGAAGAAGCCGGAGGTCCAGCCGGTGGGCTTCACGGTGCGGAGTTTGCCATCGCGCACGGAGTGCGGCTCGCGGTCGGGATTTTCGCGGCGCATGGCGGCGAGGAGGCTGTCGTATTGGAGGGCGGCGAACTGGAATTGCTCGCGGGCGAGGTCGCGGAGGTCGCGCGCGGCGGCGGCGGATTCGGTGTTGATTTTATACAAACCGCCTTTTTGTCCGCAGTATAAAAGCAGGGTGTCGCCATGAAAATCGGCGTCCTCCGGCTCCTCGGGGACGCTGGCGTTGAGGTCGATACGTCGCTGGATTTTTTTGGTTTTCAAATCAATGACAATAATCTCGCGGCTTCTCCACTCCTTCGTGCCCTTGGCGATGTCGTGCAGGCCGACGGGCATGTATAAAAAGCCGTCGCGCACGGTCGCGCCCTGGGTGAGATTGGGAAAGGACACCGTAAATTGATCGAGGATGTCGTTCTTTTCAAAATTCACCTCGGCTTTATTCAGGGGCGGCAGCGGGAGCCGGGTGATTATAATGTTTTGGGGCGTGTCTTTCGTGCCCTTGATCAAGGCGAGGGCGTAAAGGCATTTTTGCCCGCGATCCACGACCCAGTCGAAGACGCGCTCATCGGGGCCGCCGGTCTTGAGTTGCAAGGTCTGGACCAGGCGCGAGCCGGTTTCGTCAATGCTTTCCACAAAACAGCGAAAGGGCGACCGGCACTCCGAGACGTAGAAGGCGGGGAATGTTTTGTTGCCCTTGGGAAATTCCACGCCGAAGGAGGCGCAATTGGCGTGGTTGGTCTTTGCGGCGCTGGCGAGCGCGAACCCGGCGATTTTTTGCGAGGTTTTCAGATTATAAATCCGGCAGTGGCCCGTGTCGTTGCACAGGAAGGCAAAATCCCGGTAAACGGCGAATCCCTGCGCGCTTTTCTTTTCATATCTGCCGGGGAAATCATATTCCTTCACGCCGCCGCCGCGCGCGGCGGCGGCGGCGAGAACCGCGAACGCAAGCAGGGCGATGAGCACGGAGGGGTGGAGGGGATGTATTTTCATCATGAGTAACCTTTCTGGGCGCACTGGTTTGTTGGCTGTTGGGATTATGGCCGGACGGCGCGGTCGTGAGCGGGAGGGTTCCGAAGCCGCGTCCGTTGCCGGATGATTAATCTCTTCACGCAAGAAGTGACCGCTCAAGCAATTTCAGGTCGCTTTCGCCCGGCGGAATCCGTTTTTTTCAAATAAAATGATTGCTCGCTCATGTTTCTGGCTGTTTTTTGATTGCTTTTCCCACCCTCGAAAATCCCTGCAAAACCTCCCCCCAAGCCATGAGGAAACGACGCGAAGAAGAGATATTGAAGTATCTGGAAACCCATGAATTTCTCTCGACCGAGCAGGCGATGAACCATTTTGGCTCCAGCGCGGCGACGATCCGGCGCGCGTTTGTCAGGCTGGCGAAAAGCAATCTGGCGAGACGGATTCACGGCGGCCTCAACCGCCTGCCGCAAGGCGGAAGCGACGCCCTCCCCTTCGTCATGCGGGGACGCTGGCTTGAGAACGAGAAGACGCGCCTGGCCGCGCGCGCGATGGAGTTTGTCCCGAAAGGCGGCGCGGTGTTCATTCACGGCGGCTCGACCACGCTGGGACTGGCGCATCACATAAGAAGCGGCACCATCATCACCGGCTCGATCAACGTCTGCGGGGTGCTGATGCAGCGATTCCCCTCCGGCGGCGGGCCGGATGTCATTCTGCCGGGCGGCACGCTCGATTTGAAGTCGGACGCGCTCGTCGGCCCGCGGGCCGAGGCCGCCTTGCGGGAATATCGCGCCGACGCGGCCTTTTTCTCCTCGCGCGGCATGGACGAGGAAGGCGTGCTCGACACCACGGACACACAGGTGGCGACCGCCCGCCTGATGATTCGCAACGCCGCCCTCCGCGTCATGATCGCCGACCACAGCAAATTCCGAAAATTCGGCCTGACGCGGATGGCGCCCTGGGAGCAGGTGGACGTTCTGGTGACAAGCGACCACGCCGAAAACCGCCCTTGGTTCGAGATGATAAAAAAACACGGCGTAAACGTGGTGCTCGTCTGAACACCGGTGCGGCTGCCGGCGCGCGCGGGCCGGTGCGCGGGGGCCGGTGCGGGGGCGATGCGCGTGCGGGAGCGGTGCGCGGGGGCCGGTGCGCGGGCGATGGCGTCCGCGTGTTTGCTTTGCGCAGCGACTGATTATAACTGAGGTTACGCGCTCCTTTGAATGGATTTCGCAACACGCCGCCGTGGAGCGGCGGAAACAAGTAGTGAGCAGTGAGTAGCGAGTAGTGAGTCGTAAGTCGTGAGTAGAAGCAGCGGCGTGTGTGTGGTGGAGTGTGGGTGTGGGGTGGTGTGTGGGAGGGGGAACTCTGGAGGGGCGGCAGACACGGCCTGACACAAGGTCAGGCCCTACGGGTGTTGCAACGGATTGCATGCAAAGCCCCAGAGGAGCGGCAGCATTTAGCCGTGGGTGACGAGCGCAGCGAGGAATCCCAGGGCAAACGCATCTAATTTTTCTTTGGATTCTGCTTATAACTTATTGAAAGACATCTGAACATCGTTTTCCTGAATGGATTCTATAAATTCCCCTATTAACTATTTATTAAAGTTGAAAGACCCACGGGTTGAGCGGACAAAATTACATCCCATGGAGAACATAGCATTGATTAGTATCATGGCTATTATTTGCGGGGATCAAACATGGGAAGACATTGAAAACTATGGCATAACCAAGAAGTCATGGCTGGAAACGTTTTTGGACTTATCCAACGACATCCCATCCCATGACATCTTCAATCGGTTTTTCAGAGCCTTGGATCCGAAGGCTCTTGAGAGCTATTTTTTAGAATGGGTGAAGGAAGTGGCAAAATTAACCAAAGGAGAAGTGGTAAGCATAGATGGTAAGACACTTCGAGGCACGAAGAACCGAAAGGGCAAGATACTTGTCCATAGGGTGAGCGCATGGGCCAATGCAAACAATTTAGTACTTGGGCAGGTGAAAGTGGATGACAAATCCAATGAGATAACAGCGATTCCCAAGCTTTTGGATGTATTGATGTTGAATGATTGCATTGTTACGATAGATGCGATGGGGTGCCAGACGGAAATAGTAGAGAAGATTACTGACAAGGGGGCCGATTATATTTTAACGGTGAAAAGCAATCAAGAATGCCTTGAGAGAGAAGCAAAGGCCATAACGGGAATAAGCATTCCATCCAGTCAATCGGAACAAATCGAGGACAGGCATGGAAGGATAGAAAAGCGGCGATGTTTTGTGTTTGATGATCTGCCGATTGCGAAGCAACTTGGGCGGCGGGTCATGATAAATAGCATAATAAAAGTGGAGACGGAAAGGTATGATAAAGCCAGCGATAAATACGAGGAACACACGCGGCTATATATCAGCAGCCTAAAGGTGAGTGCGGAAGATGCATCCAAATACATACGATCCCATTGGGGGATTGAAAACCGTTTACACTGGACGCTGGACGTTTCTTTCGGAGAAGATCAAAGTCGAAAAAGAGCAGGTTTTGCAGCACAGAATTTCTCCGTCATCAATCGCATTGCCTTGAACCT
>JAIRTK010000104.1 GCA_031254955.1 Opitutaceae bacterium | reverse complement strand
ACATGCCTTCGCCTTTTTCATCTTCCGGCTATGCATGTAACGCCCGGCCATCATCAATAATCTCCTCCCTACTCGTTCATAACTCTGCTTCACTTTCAGCCCGGCTTTCCGCGCTTCCTTCACCACTCTCCCCCTCGCTCGATCATAGGACCTTGCATCGGTCAGATAACGCATCTCTTTGGCTTGCACCGTCGTATCCGCGTTGATAGGCACCACCTGCACCGGCTTTAACACCTTCATCCTCACCGCGCTCTCTAGCGTCTGCTTGAGCATCTCCTCCGCTCCGCTTTCCCCCAGTCTCTTCCTCCACCTCGTCATGCTTGAGGAGTCCATCGGCTTCTCATGCTCAAAATACTGCATCCCAGATAAATACTGCCAATAGGGATTCTCCACCCAATGCCCCAACACCTCCTCGTCACTCAGGTTATATTGATACTTTAAATAGTGCAGCGACACCATCAGCCTCGTCCCCAACCCAGGTTGCCCCAACCTCTCAGGATAGGTCGCTTCCAAATGCTTATCAAACTCCTCCCAGTTTATATTTCCGGCCAGCTTCACCATCGGATGCCTCCTGTCCACCAGCATTATCAGCTCCATCTTGAACATCTCTCTCTGTTTCTCGTGCTTGATTTTCTTCGGTTTCATCTTTCTCCCAGCTTTCTTCTATAAAATTGCCCTTTTCTGGAGAAAAACCACCCCAACATCAAGCATTAACTCATTCTATGCTAAAAAATTATGCCATTCCTCAGCGCCGACTCATTAAAATCGGCGTTCCTTAAAAACATTTAATTTTTTATAAATAAATATATTAACTAACGCCACACGGATTTCGTTTCCGAAGAAGGGTAGAGAGGCCTCCCTACCAAGGGCGGATTGCGTTGGGTGGTTTAAAACACCTCCGTCCGCGTAATATTAGTTAAATTAAAATATGACTGTCCGGAATTGCCAAATCTTCCCAAAACGACTGCAAATCCTTGCAAAACGCGATAGCATTACGATCTGGAATGTTTCGGACTGAAATGATTAATTCATTAATTACTATCTGAAATTACGCGCTGCCTCGGTCGTAGCGCAGACTTCCAAGTCTACTTCAGGGCGGGCCTGCGGCCCGTCAGCAGGTTTGGAAACCTGCGCTACGACAGAGGGGGCGCGCAATCTCGTTTACTCTTATATTCATTTCCAATGGAAAACAGGTTGAGGGGTCATTGCGCGGGTTCTGAGGCGAAGCGTCCGGGGTGCAATTCGCGGGCCAGCCGTTCGTAGGCGGTGACGCGGTGGTGCGAGACGCAGCTTATCTGCCACGGCTCCAGCAGGGCCGCGCGGCGCTCGCGGACGGCGGGCATGAACTGGTAGGGCGGGAGCTTCAGGAAGGGGGCGAGCGCGGCTTGCACGGGGTCCTCGCCGGCGGGCGGGCGGGCGCCGTTTCGGAGCGCCCCGGAGACGAGCACGACTTTGTCCACGGGCCAGGAGAGCATCTTTTCGGACGGCGGCGGCGCGTGCCCGCGCAGGCCGCCGAGCGTGGCGGCGAGGTTTTCGGCGGCGGCGTGGTCGCAGAGGTCTTGAAAGGTGCTGTCGCGTCCGGGAATCATCCCGTAGGTCGAGGGGGCAATGACGCGCACGGGCTTGGCGCCGGCCATTTTGGCGCGGAGCGCGGCGACGCGGGTTTCGCATCCGGCGATGAGGCGCTCGGCCCGCCCGACGGCCTCGGGGCCGAGTTCGGCGGCGATGAGGCGGAGGTTGCCGTAGGCGTCGGCGAGCGTGTGGTAGTTTTTGATGACAAGAATGCGCACGCCGGCGCGGCGGATTTGCGCGACAAGCTCGGCGCGGCTGTAGTCGGAGAAAAGGACGAGCGTGGGCGAGAACGCGAGGAGGCCTTCGGCGGTGGCGTTTTTGTCGAGCTTGGGAAACGCGGCGGCCTGCGCGGCGACGGCGGAAAAATCAGGCTCGGCGGCGAGGTGGCTGAGCGCGGCGATTTGCGAGGGCGCGGCGATGGCGAGGAGCAGTTCGTCATTGCCGACGGTCTGGGAGACGACGCGCAGTTGCGGCGGGGCCGCGAGCGCGCCGGGGTTGAGGGGCGGCAGGGCCGGGAGGCCGAGGAAGAGAAACATCCGCAGCGCGCGTGTGTATTTGCGCATCGGATACAACAGGGGCGCGTCGCGCCCCGCGCGCCGGGCGTCGGCGGGGCGTCTGTTTGGCGGAGAGGGCGGCGACGGGGAGCGCGCGCACGCCGCGCGCCGGCCTAGGCGGAATGCCTTGGCTGGCGGGGGGCGGAAGGTGGCTGGCGGGGGGCGGGAGATGGCTGGTGCGGGTTGGGAGGTGACTGGCGCGGGGTGGAAGGTGACTGAAGGGACGCCGGACACGGCACGCGGGACGCGTGCGCTCCCCGGAGACTCCTCGGACTTCTTCCGGCCAGGCGGCTGCCCGCCGCCGGGAGCGGGCCGACAGAGCGGCCCATCCAAAGCGGCCAGCCATCGCCGCGCTCCATGAGGCGGCGGCGCGTTGCGGGGTTCGCCGGGCATCAGAATTTCCATTCGATGCCGGCAAAGACGCCGAG
>JAIRTK010000357.1 GCA_031254955.1 Opitutaceae bacterium | reverse complement strand
CGTCCAGATGGCCCAGTTGGGGAGGAAGGCAAAGGCAAGGAGTGTGGTGTTCATGATTGCGCGCATTATGACACATGCGTGGCGCAGGATGCATCAAAAAATTTTTATCAAACGGAGGGTTGGATGGCTTGTGGGCTTGAGTGGCTTGGGCGTCCGCGCTCAAGGGACCGGGGGAGGCGGGGGAGGGGAGGGTGGCGCGGAGCGCCGGACGCCCGTGCCACGCGATCCGCATTGCCACATGGCCCACTCTGCCCCGCGTTAATCTCGGTTAACAAAGGAGCATTCTATCACTGCGGTTACGCGCTGCGTAGATGCGCAGGGCCTGATCTCGCGTCAGGCCGCGAATGACTGGCGCGGCTTCCCATGCGTGCGCGGCCTGACGCAAGGTCAGGCTCTGCAAAATTCATCGCGCCGCGTAACATCAGTGAAATAGCTCCCTTCTTCGTGCCTTTCAAACCGAGGCCACGCCCTCTTTCCTCTTTTCACCTCATCCCTCCTCTTTTCCGCCTCATCTTTCTTCTTTCATCTTTATCTTTATTCTTTCTCCCCCGGCGGCATCGCTTGAAAGAGAAAGAGGAAAACGGAAGAGGAAAGATAAAGATAAAGAGGAAAGAAGAAAGATGAGGCGGAAAAGAGGAGGGATGAGGTGAAAAGAAGAAAGAGGGCGGGGCGCACGGCTTCACTTTGAAGCGTCGGCGGTGAACAGGGCGCGCACTTGCTCCGACGCCAGCTCCACTTGCGGCGCGAAATCCGCGCCAGCCGCGTAACGCAGCAGGCTCGCGCGCAAGTGCCGGACAACCGGATTCGCGCCGTCTTCCTCTCGCAAATCGACGCTGCACACCAGCAGACGGCCCGCGCCGACACGGCACTCGAAGGCAAGCGCGAGCTTCCGGTTCGTGAACCAGTCGTCCACCACTTGGATCACCGGGCGCAGCTCCGGCGGCAGCTCGTCAAGGATCATGGCGGAGGCGCGGCTCACGACATACCACCACTGCCAGTTGCTGTGCGACTCGGTCGGGAAACCGGCCAGCGCCGGGTGCGCCGGGTCGCACAAAATCCCGAGCGTGTGCGGGGCCTTCCCGCCCGTCCAGGCCGTGTTCCAAAAGATGCTTGTGAAACCAAGCTCCACGCGCCCGAGTTTCGGGTCGCCGCGCACGCGTCCCGGCGGAATCGCCAGCAGCACGGCCCCGCCTTCGCGCAGCGCCACCTCGGCTGCGCCGTCGAACTCGTCGCAAACCAGCACGCGCCCCTCGCGCGGCGCGGGTCCCCCGTCCGCGTGTCGCGCCGTCGTCGCGCCGTCCGTCGCCGGTGTGTTGTTTGCTGCTGTTGCGGCGGACCCGCGCCCGGCGGTGGCGCTGCTGCGCAGCGTCGCTCGCGCGCCATCCGCCGTCGTCACGCCGTCCGCCACCCGCGTGTCGTCCGCCGTCCGCGCGACGGCGGCACCGTTTTTGGGATACAGCCAGACATCCCAGTCGTTTTCGGCGCGCGCGCCGGCGGCTTCGTCCTCGACCGACACGACCAGCGTCAGCTTTCGCGCCGCGCCGCCGTTCGCGAGCATGGACGCATCCAGCGCCGCCTCCACGCGCCCGAGCGCGGTCAGCGCGCCGGACGGCGCGCGCGGCGAGGCCAGACGCCCTTCCGCCACGGCGCCGCCGTTGCCGTCCGCCAGTTTCCATTTCACCACGGCTTTTTCCAGCGTCGCCGGCCCGTAGTGCGCCAGCTCGATGTCGGCGCGCAGCGTGTCGCCGGCCTCGAACACGCGCCGCTCCAGACGCGCCAGCGGCACGGTGTCCGCGCAAAAACGCCGCCATTCCTCCGGGGCGACGTAGCCTTTTTCCTCCCAAAACGCATCCAGCACGCCGACCAGCGCGGTGCCCTGGCCGGGAAAATCGCCCAGCCCGAGCAACTGGAAGCCGCCCATGCCGGGCGTGCGCAGCGCCGACTCGATTTCCTCCTTGTAACACAAAACCTGCAGTTTCCCCGACGCGCGCAGAAATTCGCGCGCCTGTCCGGCCATGCCGCGCCTCGCGAGCGTTTCGCGGAAAATCTCGAAATTGCGCGGCTTCATCACGCCGGTGTATTTCGGCATTTCGTCAAAGTTGGGATACACGCACCACTGGCCGATTTCGTGGCTCACCACGGGCACGGCGCGCCGGCCAATGTAGTCGCGGTAGTCGGTGCGCGTTTCCGGCGGGCGCGCGTTGAGGCGCGAATTGAGGTTGTCCCGCATCTGGTGCGCGCGCGGGCGGGGCCGGACGTGATACTGGCTGGCGGCGATTTCCGGCCAGCCCGCCGTGCAGGTGTGCAGCCGTCGCGGGTCGGCCTTCATGCGTTCCACCCAATACGCCAGCCAGGCCGCGCTGTGCGGCCCGGACGGCTCGTTGCCCGCCGCGAAAAACATGAACGACGGGTGGTTTCCGTAGGCGCGCACGATGCGGTCGGCCTCGCGCACCAGCCACGCGTCCTGCGCGCCGCCGTCGCCCACCGTCGTGCCCTGGTTCGGCCAGGACGCCGCCTCGACCTGGAAATAGAAACCCAGTTCGTCGCCCGCCACGAACGCCGCCTCGGGCGGGCACCACGAGTGAAAGCGGATATGGTTCAACCCGTGCGCCCGCGCCGCGCGCAACACGCGCCGCCACGATTCCACGTCGGTCGGCGGATAGCCGGTGAGCGGCCACGCCGCGCATTCCAGCGTGCCGCGCAAAAACACGCGCCGCCCGTTCACCGTGATCTGCGTGCCCTCCGTCCCGACCTCGCGCAGGCCGAAGGTGACTGCGCGCGCCTCGCCGTTTTCCAGCGACACCACCGCGCGATACAACGCCGGGCTGAACTCGTCCCACAAGGCGGCGTCCGCGCCGAGCGGGCATTCGACCTCGAAGGCGCCGTCCTTCCCGATGGCGGCCACGTGCCCCAATGCGCCGGCGCCACCGGCAAGGCTGGCCGGCATGGCCGGCGGGGAGGCCGCCCCGAGGCCTCCGTCGGGCGTGGCATGAGGCTTCGAGTTCTTAATGCCTTTGAGGCGTGGTTGCGGAGGCCTCGGAGACGCCTCCGCGCCGGTCATGTCCGCGCGAGGCGTGCCGCAAGCAAGCCGCTCGACGCGCACCCGCGCCACGGCGCCGGCGGGCAGCGTCGCCGCGCCGCCGACGCGTCCGCGCACCAACGCGGAGCGCGCCGCCACGCGCGGGAACACCCGCACCTCGTCGAGCCACGCCGGCGCGGTCGCCACCAGCTCGATGCGCCCGATGAGGCCGTTCCAGTTGCCTTGCGTGTGATCGCTGATGCTGTGCGAGTTTGGCCCCACATCGACCACCACGGTGTTGTCCACCTCGATGGCGAGCGTGTGCTTTCCGGGCGCGAGGCCCGCGCCCAAGTCGTATTCGTGCGGCGTGCTCAGGCTGTCGTCGCGCCCCGCCTCGCGCCCGTCGAGCCAGACGCGCGTCGCCCAGTGCGCGCGCTCCAGCGCGAGCACCACGCGCCGCCCGGCCCAGGACGCGGGAAGCTCCACCTCGCGCTCATAACGCGCCACGCCGCGAAAATACTTTTCCGGCTGCAACCAGAACGGCACCTTGATGTTTCCCGGCTCGCGCCAGCGCGCGTATTCCGGCGCGGTGAACCACGCGCGGTCAACGATGCTCCCGACCCACGGCGTGTGGACGGCGATGTCCTCGCCCACGCCTTGCGCGGCCAGCGCGCCCGGCAGGCGCACGACGGCGTCGGCTTGAAAGGGCGCGCCGCTGCCGGCGGTTGCCCGTTCCGCCGTGGCGCGCACGCGCCATTCACCGGCGATGGAAATCGTGAAATCGGGGGAGTTCATGGGAGAAATTGCGGGCGCCGCGCTTGCGAGGCCGGTGGCCGCGAGCATGGCGAGCATGGTGGAAAAGGAGACCCGTGCGCCGGCGAAACCGCCGGGAAACCGGCTCCGCGATTGCGATAAGAGTCCTTGCCGGGCGGGCCTCGCCAACGAAGCCTCCGCGTGTCCGTCGTGTTGTTCGTTTCTGTTCATGGTGTCCTTCATGGTGTGGTGCTCCAGGGGAAATTCGCGTCGCGTCCGGCCATGTTCGCGCACAGTCGTTTCGCCGCCGCCGTCCTGCCGAGGCCGTGCAAGGCCAGCGCCTCCATGCGGGCGGCTTTGGTTTTTTGGCGGGCCTGCAAGTCGTCCTCGAAAAGCAGCATCGTCGGCAGCGAAGTGGCGAAATAGTCGATTTTTGCCTGCCGCCCCGCCAGCGCGCGCGCATGGGCGAGCAGGCCGCGCAGCAGGTCCGCCGCCTCCTTTTCGCGTCCGAGCCGGCGCAGCGCGAGCGCGGAAAAATAGGTCATTTCCGAAAACGCGCGCACGCTCATCTCCTGAAAATCGCCGCGAAACTCGGCGGCCTGCCGCCAGTGTTTTCTGGCCGCCGCCGCGTCGCCCGCCATCGCGCACGCCTCGCCGAGCCAATACCAGATCTCGCTGCCATTCGCGAGCGGGTGCCAGGTCTCGCCGAGATTTTCCGGCGGAGCGAGCACGCGCTCCAGCCGCCGCCGCGCGCCGCGCGCGTCGCCCCGGTCCAGCGCGGCGCGGGCGAGCAGCAGACCGGCCCGCGCGTAGTGCGCCAGCGCCTGGCCCTCGCCGCCTTCCCACGGCTGGAACGGGCGCGATTCCAGAATCCGCAACGCCTTTTCCGGCGCGCCCGTCTGGTTATACAGCGCGCAAAGCTCGACCGAGAGGTCGTCGCGCCGGCGCGTGAGCGCGGGATGGCGTTCCAGCTCGCGCAGCCGCCGCGCGGGCGATGCGCCCATGCGTTTCCAGAGCTGGTCGCGCTCGAACAACAAGCGCGCGTCGCGCGGGCCGGCCTTGAAGGCGCGCTCGTAGGCGGCGCGCGCCTTCGCGGGTTTGCCGGAGATGTTGAACCAGCCGATGCCGAGGTTGCGCCACACGGTGGGAAACGTCGCGTCGAGCCGCGCGGATTTTTCCCAGAGCGCGATCGCGTCGGCGAAGCGGCGGCGGTCGTAGAGCAGGTTGCCCAGATAATACGGGGCGCGGGCGTCGCGCGGGTTTTCGCGCATGGCGAACTCCAGGATCGCGATTTCCTCCGGGCGCGCGGGGAAGCAGTAATCCGGCGGCGCCTTGGCCGCCGCCGCGAGGTGCCGCCGCGTTTCGGCGGCGCGCCCGAGCTTCGCGCACAACCATGCGCGGTAATACGCCGCGAGCGGCGCGGTGCCGTCCATCGTGGCACGGGCTGCCAGCCCGTGATTTTCCGTCGCACGGACGTCTCGCCCGCGAGGAGGACACGGGCTGGCAGCCCGTGCCACGTCAATCCCGTCCAGCACCGCGAGCGCGTCGGCAAACAGGCCCGCGCGCGCGAAGTCGAGCGCGAGGTCGAGCCGCGTCTGCGTGTCGCGGGAAAGCGGCTCGCCGTTGAGAAAACGCGCCCACCAGTCGAGCGGGTCGAGCGCGAGCGTGTCGCGGAGCTGCGCGGCGGCCTCGTCGTCGCGACCGAGCTTGCGCAACACGATCGCGCGCAGGTCGCGGGCCTTGAGGTTGTCGGTGTTTACGCGCAGCGCGCGGTCGAGATGGTCGAGCGCCGCCGTCCAGTCGCCGCGCAGGCAGTCAAGCTCCGCCAGCGCGTGAAAGCCGGACGCCTGCCACGCGTGGTTCCAAGTGGCCTTGTAGAAAAACGCGTAGGCCTCGTCGAGCAGCGGCGGGGACGCCGCCGCTGCGGCCCTCATGCGCAGGGTCAGGCCGAGATGATACCACGGCTCGCCGTCGCGGGGATTCGGGTTGCGGCGCGTCAGCCGCTCGATGGCGGCGCGGAAGTGCGCCTCCGCCTCGGCGAGTTCGCCGCGCCGCAGATGCCAGCGGCCAAGGGCGTTGTGGCAGCGCGAGTCGCCCGGGTCGCGGCGCAGCGCCTCGCGCCAGTAAGGCTCGGGGCGCCGCGTGGCGTGGCGGTATTGTTCGAGGTGAAGACCCGTCACGTAAAGCTCGTCGTTGCCCGCGATGCCGGCGGGCGGCGGCGGCTCGGTCGCGGGCGGCGGCACGGGTTTCTTTGGCGGGGGCGGCTTGGGGGAATAGGCGATGAGTTCGCGTCCGCCGGCGGCGCGCACGACGAGGCGCAGGTCGGTTTCCCTGAGCCGGTGGCGCGCGCGCGGCAGTTTGACCTCCTCGACGAACGGCTTGTCCGGGGCGAGGTCGCGGGCGAACTCGCGCACGAGCCGGTCTTTCGCCAGCAGGCGCACGCGGGCGCCGGTTTGTAGTGAGGAAACGGATACGCCGATGCGCGCGACGCCGCGCTCCGCGTCCACGCGCAGGCTCGCGGCGGCGTCGAGGTTCGCCTTTTGCGCGGGGCCGATTTTTTGCACCGGATACCAATACTGGCTCCAAGTCTTCGTCTCGCCCGGCATGAGCCACGCGAAGTCGGGCTGGTTGTCGGTGTAAACGCCGGCCATCAACTCGACATACGGCGCGCACTCGCCGTTTTCATCGGGGTCGGTCAGATGCCGGTCCCAGGCGCGGCCAAATCCGGCGTTGCCCCACACCCATTGTTTTTTCCCCGGCGAGATGTGATGATTCGCGATGTGGATGACGCCGGCCTCGCGCGCGTGGTCGTAGCCGCCGAAAAAATCCTCGCCCGTGCCCATGCACATGTAGGAGGTGGGCACGGGGATGTTGCCATACCACGAGAGGTCGTTGGCCGCGTGGCCGCGCGCGGTTTTGCGGCCCGCGCGCGCGCCGTAATCGACGCCGTAATAATGCCCGCGGCAAAGCGGAAACCCGCTCATCGCGCGCTTCGCGTGGTCGGCCACGCACTGCACGTCGGGCGGAAACACCGACTGGTAGAGCGCGTGCGCGCGCACGCCGGCGTTGGCCCACCAGAGGAAGGTCTGCGGGGCCGGCGTGCCGTTGTAAACGCGCGCCCTCAGCTCGATGTAGTTTTTATCCGGATACAGACGGACGCCGTGCATGCCCTTCATGCGGTTGAGCGGCTCGTGCTCGCTCATCCAGACGGTGCGCGAGCCGTCCGGGTGCTCCTCGACCGCCACGTCCGCCGGCATGAAGGTGGACGGACGGTGGTGCTGCGGCCAGTTGAACTCCACGCCGCCCGAGATCCACGGTCCGGCGAGGCCGACCAGCGCGGGCTTGATGACGTTTTGCCGGTAGAAAAAATCGTAGCCGTTGGTCTTGTCGAGGCCGGCATGGATGCGCCCGCCGAGTTGCGGCAGCAAGGTCACGCGCACGAATTCGTTTTCGATGTGGACGGCCTCCCAACGCTCGTCAGTTTTTTCCTGCGCGATGCGGTCGATGAACGGCAGCGGATAAACTTTGCCGCTGCTGCCCTGATAGACGCGCTTTTCCAAAAACATCGGGTTCTTGTCCGGCGCGTGCGGCAGGTAAGTGGGAAGGACCAAGGTTTCGCGGGTGACGGTGACAGACGCCATGAGGGGCTGAATTTTGTCTGATGTTATCCATTTGGCGCGCAAATGACAATGGATAGGATTCTGATAAAACTGGATCATTTTATGATTCGTGACGCGAGCAAGATGCTCCGCATCACGATTTCGCGCAGCCCGAACGCCCGGCGGAGGCCGCCCTTCAATCCGAGGCGCCGCCCTCGTTCCTCCTTCCTCGTTTTTTGTTTTTCGTTCTTCCTCTTTCTTCTTTATCCGCCAAGCGGTGCCGCTGAGGGATAAAGATAAAGAGAATTTTCAAAACTACGTTTTTAACCGCGAGTGGACACATGAATGAACGCAAACTCAGAAGCTGATGTTACGAGGACGGCTGACGGGATTGCGTGACATGGGCGACTCGCCCATGCGCTTGGTGAAGTTTGCGGTGCAGAGCACCGTCCACGGGCGGGGTCGCCCGTGCTACATCACCCAACCCGAACCGCACTGCCTTCGGTGCGCGTAATCGGTGCGCGTAATACCGTTTCCGAATGAAAATCCCCCTTCAGGTAGGGCGAGGCGTCCC
>JAIRTK010000060.1 GCA_031254955.1 Opitutaceae bacterium | reverse complement strand
GTAAGAGTTTGTGGATTGTGGGCGAAACCCTCCACGCGTTCCGCGTCGCAAACCCAGTCTCGAAGCATCTCGAAGGCTTGCTCCTGAAGCGTGGGCACCGGGGCGACGGCGGCGGCGAGCGGGCCGAGCGCGCGCAACGCCTTCAGGTCGCGCTCCAGCCAGGCAAGTTCGTATCTCAACTCGCATTCTAGCAGCCGCTCCAGCCCGCGGCGCGTCTCGGCGCGCGCGGCTTCGGGCGTCCGAAACAGACGCAACGCCACGCCGTCGGCGGGCAAAGCGGCGCGGGGTTGAGAGTGGAAGCGGCTGAAAGCCGCTTGGGTGTCATGGGTGGAAGCGGCTTGGGTGGGGTAGGGGGGCGCGGCTTGGGCGGGGCGGGGTGGGGCCGCTCGGTTGGGGCGGGTGTCCAGATATCCGGCGGCTTCACCCTCCGCATCATGGGGGTGTCTTTCTGCGGCTTGGTTGGGGCGGCTTTTGGCGGGTTGGGCGGGGCGGGTGTCCAGATGGTTGTTTTTTGTTAAGCGGCTGGTTGCCGCTTCGGCTTTTAATCCGGGGAAGGCTTCGACTGGCAGGCCGGATTGGTCGCCGATGCGCACGCGGGCGGGGATGGCGCCAAAGGTCCACGCGGTTTGCGGGGGCGTCTCCCAATGCGTCCGCGCGCGGCGCCATGCGGCGGGGGTTTCGCGGGAGGCGTTGGCGCTCGCCTCGCGTTGGAGCGCGGAAAAGGCGGCGCGGAGCGCGTCGAGGTCGCGTCCGGCGTAAAGCTCCGCGCCGTGGTCATCGAGCAGGCGGACGCGGACGCGGAGGTGCTCCGGCGGCGGTTTCGCGGCCCACGCGGCGGTGTTGATTTGGATGCGGAAGCGTTCGGCGATGATGGCGGCGAGGGCGTCGATGAGCGGTTCGCGGCGTCCGGTCAGGCGGTCGCGGGCCGCGGCTTGTTCGGCGAGGCTGCGCGCGGTCGCGGTCAGCGGCATGAAGGCGCGGCGCAGTGTCTTCGGCGTGGCGCGCAGGTAGTGCTCGACTTTGGCGGCGAGGTGGCCGGGCACGGCCCAGTCGAGCGCGGCGGCGGTGAGCGTGGCGGCGTCGCGCACGTGGATTTCGATGGTCACGCCGTCGTCGTGCTGGCCGGGTTTGTAGGCATAGGCCAGGGGCAGGACGCGGTTTTCGAGGGCGATGGTTTCGGGGAAGGTGGCTGCGTCGGCGGAGAGTTCGTCGGGGGGGCGCAGGTCTTCGATGTCCATTTCCAGGAAGCGCGGTTCGCGGGGTGCGCGTTGGCGTATCAGCGCGAGGAGTTCGGGGAGGGAGGAGATGGCGGTGAGGGTGGGGTAGGGGACGGCGGCGGTGGCGGCGGTGGAGGGGACAGCGGAGGTGGAGTGGATGGCGGCAGCGGCGGCGGGGGAGGTGGGGATGGCGGGGGCCGCGCCGAGGCGGGCGGCGTAGAAGCGGTAGATGGCTTCGTCGAGGTTCATGTAGCTGCTGTCGCGGGCGCGGGTCAGGAGGTTTTCGAGTTTGGCGCGCACGGCGCGGTTGTGGGCGAGGAAGGCGATGGGGTGGGCGAGGGTGTCGTTCACGAGCGCTTCGCGGATGAATAGTTCCGTGGCGTGCGCGGGGTTTATCCGTCCGTAGGCGACGGCGCGTTTGTCGAGTTCGAGGCCGTGCAGGCGGGTGCGTTGTTTCACGAGCACGCGGTTTTGGGTTTCGTCCCAGTAGGGTTCGCTGTGCGAGATTTTGAGGAGGTGGGCGCCGAGTTCGAGCGCCCAGGCGGGGTCGAGGCGCGCGCAGGTGCGCGCGTAGAGGCGCGTGGTTTCCATGATTTCCGCGGCCAGGATGGCTTTGGGGGTTGGGGGGCGTTTGGGACGGCGTTTGGGGTCGCTTTTGGCGCGTGTGTCGTCGTCGCCGCGCGTCCGGGTTTTGTCTTTGTCGCGGGGGGAGAGGGTGGAGCCGGGGAAGAGGGTCACGCGGCGGTCGTGCGTGGATTTGTAGGCGCCGGTTTCGTCGTCGCGGAGGGCGATGTTGCCGAGCAGGCCGGCGAGGATGGAGCGGTGGATGGCGCGGTAGGCGGGCGCGCCAAAGGCGAGGTCGGGCGTCTGGTCGTCCGGCAGGCCGTCGCGCACGGAGCTTGGGCGTCGGGGTTGGGCGGGGGCGGGGGCGGCGTTTTTTAGGGCGTCGAGGAGTTGCGCGTGGAGGTCGCGCCATTCGCGCAGGCGCGTGTAGCTCAGGAAGTGTTCGCGGCAGAAGCGGCGCAGGCGCGTTTGCGTGAGGGTTTCAACTTCGTCGTGAAACGCCTCCCAGATGTTGAGCAGGGTGAGGAAATCGGAGTCGGGGTGCGCGAAGCGGCGGTGCGCGGCGTCGGCGAGGGTTTGTTTTTCCAGCGGGCGTTCGCGGGGGTCTTGAATGGAGAGGCCGGCGGCGATGATGGCGACTTCGCGCAGGCATTTTTCTTGGCGCGCTTGCAGGATCATGCGGCCCACGGTGGGGTCAACCGGCAGGCGGGCGAGTTCGCGTCCGATGGTTGTGAGGTGGCGTGCGGCGGGGGGCGCGGGGGGGGCGGGGGCGGACGGCCCGCCTTGCTTCAGCGCGCCGAGTTCTTCCAGCAGCGCGTAGCCGGCGCGGATGGCTTTCGCCGCCGGCATGTTGATGAAGGGGAAACGCTCGATGTCGCCGAGGCCGAAGGCTTGCATGCGGAGGATGACATCGGCGAGGTTGGCGCGCTGGATTTCCGGTTGCGCGTAGCGGGGGCGGGCGTGGTAGTCGGTTTCCGGGTAGAGGCGCACGCAGAGGCCGCCGGCGGTGCGTCCGCAGCGGCCTTTGCGTTGGTCGGCGGCGGATTGCGCGATGGGTTCGATGGGGAGGCGGCGGGTGCGGGTTTGCGCGGCGTAGCGGCTTACGCGCGCGAGGCCGGTGTCCACCACGAAGCGGATGCCGGGGATGGTGAGGGAGGTTTCGGCGATGTTGGTGGCGATGACGATTTTGCGGCGTTGGGTGGGGGCGAAGGCGCGTTGCTGGTCGGCGTTGGCGAGGCGTCCGTAGAGGGGGATGATGTCGCAGTGGCGGGTTTCGCGGCGGGCGGCGAGGAGGTCGGCGGTTTCGCGGATGTCGCGTTCGGCGGGCATGAATACGAGGATGTCGCCGGTGGAGGGGGTGGCGGCGGGTGCGATGCTGGAGGACGCGACGCCGGCGGGCGCGGCATCGGCGGATGCGGCACCGGCGGGCGCGGCGAAATCGCCGGCGACGATGCGCCCGACCGCCTCGACCGCGCCGTCGATATAGTGCAACGCCTCGGCGCGCGCCTGCGGCTCGTCGTCCTCGGCGGCGTCGGAGCCGAGTCCGTCGAGCGGCGCGTAAACCACTTCGACGGGAAAGGTGCGGCCCGAGACTTGAATGACGGGCGCGTCGTCGAAGGCCTTGGAAAAGGCGGCGGTGTCGATGGTGGCGGAGGTGATGATGATTTTCAGCTCGGGGCGCTTGTGGCGCAGCAGGCGCAGGTGGCCGAGGAGGAAGTCGATGTTGAGCGAGCGTTCGTGGGCCTCGTCGATGATGAGGGTGTCGTAGGCGCGCAGCATCGGGTCGCCTTGCATCTCGGCGAGGAGCATCCCGTCGGTCATGAATTTCACGAGGGTGGCGGGCGAGGTCTGGTCGGTGAAACGGATTTTGCAGCCGACTTCGCGGCCCCAGGGCACGCCGAGTTCTTCGGCGACGCGGCGCGAGATGGTGAGGGCGGCGACGCGGCGGGGTTGGGTGCAGGCGATTTTGCCGAGCGCGCCGCGCCCGGCGGCGAGGCACATTTTGGGGATTTGCGTGGTTTTGCCCGAGCCGGTCTCGCCGGCGAGGATCACGACCGGATGCGCCTGAATGGCCGCGACGATTTCCTCCGCCCGCTCGCTGATGGGCAGTGCGGGCGGAAAGTCGATGCGCAGGCGCGGCGCGGCGGGCGGCGACGCGAAGGCGGGCGCGGGCGAGGGCGGGATGGGCGGTTGTGCGGACACGGCGGCGGAAAATGCAAGGGCACGCGCGCACGGGTTTCCACAAGAAAGTTGCGCGGCCCGGCTGGCCGGGTGGTAGGGGGTAACAGAAAGTGCCGTCACCGCCCGGAATCTTTCCGCCTTCCTCTTTATCGCTCCTCGTTTTCGTTCTCGTTCTCTTTCTCCTTCTCGTTCTCTTTCTCGGTTCCCCGCTCTTTTCGATGAGACAGCAAAGCCCCGGATGGGCGACAAGCGCGGCCTGACCTTGTGTCAGGCCGTGCTCGTCGCCCATCCGGGGCTGAAACGCCAAACGCTGTCTCCGCTCCACGGACGCGCGTTGTAAAATCCATTCAAAATAGCGAGGAACGAGGGAGTGACACCACTTCGAGTGGCTTTCCCTCCTGTCCTGACATTACTTCCTGTTACACCCCGGCTGGCCGTTGGGTCGCAAAGGGTTGAAAACAATCTTGCGGCATAAAGCCCGCTCCGGTTCCCTTGCGCCATGAAAATACGCTTTGTCTACTTCGTGTCATTTGCGTGGATATTGTTTGTCTTTGGTTTTTCCACGCTGCCGATGGTCGCCGAAACACAACCCTCCATCACCGACATTCGCAAGAGGGCTGAGCAAGGGGATGCGGACGCGCAAAACAACCTCGCATACATGTAT
>JAIRTK010000056.1 GCA_031254955.1 Opitutaceae bacterium | reverse complement strand
GCCGGATCAACGCCAGCACCTCCGCCACCGTGATGTCCGCCAATCTGGGCGCGGTCAGCATATGAACCAGCGGATCGTGATCAATGAGCTTGCGCGCCCCGAGCACGACATACGCCGGGCGCCCGCACGCGGCGGCGATGTTCACCGCCCCGGTGTCGTTCCCGACGCAGGCCCGGGCCAGACTCAACGCCGCGGCGCTCTCCAAAATGCGCGCCCTCGTCAAATGCGCGATCGCCCCGCGCAACCCCTCGGGCACGCCGGCCTCGATCTCGCAAGCCAGCCCGTCCTCGCCCGGCCCGCCCGTGAGCAAAACGCCCTTCCCCTGTTCGAGCAATGCCGTGGCGAGCGCGATGAAGTTCTGTTTCCCCCACTGCTTGCGCGGCTCGGACGTGCCGATCGCCAACGCATAAAACGGCTGCGGCAGCCCGGACACGGCCCGCCGCATCCTCTCCACCACCTCGACCGGAACCGTCATTTTCGGCACAATCGGCCCGGAGCACAACCCGTGCGCAATCGCAAAAGCCGAGGCATTCCGATACACCTCCAGCGACGGCCCTCGATACGGCTTGATGAACGGACCCTCCGTTAAAAACAAACGCTGCAACCACCCAAACCCGTAGGCCGAGCGTCGCGGAATGCCTGCCAGCCAGGCCACCACCGCGCGATTGGGCCGGTGCGTGAAAAACAACGCGCGCTCAAACCGCCGCTCCCGCAACTCCCGCGCCATTTTCCACATTCCCAAGAGGCCCGCGTGCTTGCGCGCGGTGGCGCGGTCATGTTTGCGCCGGCGGTGATCGTAATCAATCACCTCCTCGACCCAAGACTCGTGCGCCAGCAACTCGCGGGCGAACGTGGAAGGCTGGGAAATCACCGCCACCCGCCCGCCCCGGCTGCGCCGGGCCGCCTCGCGAAAATACGGAATATGCCAGATGAAATCGCCGATGCCCGCATACTGCTGCAACACGACCGTCCGCGGCCGCGAATCCCGCCGGCATTCCTCCCTCTCTGCCATTGACGCCTCGGATGGTTTGTCTGATTTGGTCATGCCAAGTTGATCTCTCACATGCGATGCCTTTCGGAAAGTGACAAGCGGCAAGTAACCAGTAACCAAAAAAACGCGCCTCCCCGCGCCCCCTGACCGCGCCGCGCCTCCCCACCATCCACATCCCAAAAACCGCATCCGCCTTCCACCTTCCCAAACCCACTTTCCAAAATCCGCCTTCCAAAATCCACCTTCCGAAATTCCCCTTCCAAACTCCGCATTCCGAACTCCACATTCCGAACTCCGCATTCCTCAAATCCACCTTGCTTCTCTCCGTTCAAAATCTCCGCACCTGGTTCCACACCCGCGACGGCGTTTACCGCGCGGTGGACGGCGTCAGCTTCGCACTCGCGCGCGGCGAGACACTCGGCCTCGTCGGCGAATCCGGCTCCGGCAAATCCGTCACCTGCCACTCGCTCATGGGCATCGTCCCGCGTCCGCCCGGCCGCATCGAAAGCGGCACCGCTCACTTCGACGGCATCGACCTGCTCCGCTGCCCGCCCCGCCGGCTCCGCGCCATCCGAGGCAAACGCATCGCAATGATATTCCAAGACCCGATGACCTCGCTCAATCCCTACCTCCGCGTGAGCGAGCAACTCATCGAACCCCTGCTCATCCACGAAGCCATCTCCCGCCGCGCCGCCCTCGCCCGAGGTCTCGCCATGCTTGAGGCCGTCGGCATCAACGACGCCGCCCGGCGCATCCATTTTTACCCGCACGAATTTTCCGGCGGCATGCGCCAGCGGGTGATGATTGCCATGGCGCTCATCACCCGCCCCGAGCTTCTTATCGCCGACGAGCCTACCACCGCGCTCGACGTGACCGTGCAGGCACAGATACTCGACCTCATAAAAAAAATGCAGCGCGAGCTTGGCATGGCGGTCATCTTCGTCACGCACGACCTCGGCGTCGTCTCCGGCCTCTGCGACCGCGTCCTCGTCATGTATGCCGGCCGCATCGTCGAAAGCGCCGGCACCCGCGACCTCTTCCACGACCCGCGCCATCCCTACACCCGCGGCCTCCAGCGCTCCATCCCCGCGCTCCAGCCCAAGGGCGCCGAGCTGTTCACCATCAAAGGCCTGCCCCCCGATGTCTCAAAAACCCTCGCCGGCTGCGCCTTTGCCGAACGCTGCGAGCACGCCGCCCCCGCCTGTCTGGCCGCCCCTCCCGCCCTCCTCCCCATCAACGCCACCCACGCCCACGCCTGCCCCCGCTCCCACCTCGGCGAAATATAACTTCCCCCCCTCTTTCCTCTTTATTCTTTATTCTTTATTCTTTCTCTTTCTCTTTCTCAAAAAAAGAAAGAGGAAAGAAGAAAGAGGAAAGAGAAAGAATAAAGAATAATATAAACACAACCAGTGATTCTTGCTCACATCCCCTTGAAAACTCCCTGAAAACCCCTTTCCCCAATCCGCCCTCCCCACACACCACCATCCACTTCCCCCCCACACACTCCTCGCCACTCACCATTCACCCCGCCCCCCTCACCATTCAAACATCAGTCCAATAATCATACACATGCCCCGTCTTCCTGCATTCGGTCCATTCCCGTCCATTCGGTCCATCCCACCCCACCCTCATCCCCATCCCCGCCCATCCCCATCCGCCCCCATCCCCACGCCTGCCCCCATTCGCGATTAAAAACATATTTCTAATAATTCCCTTAATCCTTAACTTCCCGTTCTCAGAGCATCTATCAAAAAGAAAAACGTGGTGCCTGTTGTGACCCAGAGGACACAGAACGCGACCCACAGCGACCACGGAGACCCTGCCTGAAAAAGTCTTTTCTCTCTGTGCTCTCCGTGTCGGCGCTCTGTGTCCTCTGGGTCGGAGATTTGTGTCCTCTGGGTCACAACAGACTTTATTTGCCTTTTTGCGTCTTTGCGTGGGTTATTTTGCTAGGCACTCTTAATTTCTCATTCTCCATTCCCCATTCTCCATTTTTCACTCTCCATTTCTCATTTTCTCATTCTCCATTTTCCCTTCCCCCTCATGCCTCCCATCCTCGAACTCCGCAATGTCCGCACCCATTTCCCCGTCCGCGCCGGGCTTTTTCACCACCGCCCCGTCGGAGTGGTGAAAGCCGTGGACGGCGTCACGCTCGCCCTCGCGCGCGGCGAAGTGCTCGGACTCGTCGGCGAGTCCGGCTGCGGCAAGTCCACGCTCGCCCGCACCATCATGCAACTCGTCCCGGCCACCGGCGGCAGCGTCATCCTCGAAGGCAAAAACCTCACCCGCTCCACCGCCGTCGAAACCGCCGCCGCGCGCCGCGGCCTCCAAATGGTTTTCCAAGACCCCTACGCCTCGCTCAACCCGCGCAAAACCGTCTTCGCCACCATCGCCGAACCCCTCGCCGTGCACCGGATCTGCCCGCCCGCCCTCATCCCCGCGCGCGTCGCCGAACTCATGACCCTCGTCGGCCTCGCGCCGCGCTTCATGCAAAAATACCCCCATGAATTTTCCGGCGGCCAGCGCCAGCGCATCGCCATCGCCCGCGCCCTCGCGCTCAACCCCAAAATCATCATGGCCGACGAGCCTGTCTCCGCGCTCGACGTGTCCATCCAGGCCCACATCCTGAACCTCCTCGCCGGCCTCGTGCGCCGCATGGCGCTCAGCCTCGTGTTCATCGCGCACGACCTCTCCGTGGTGAAACACATCTCCGACCGCGTCGCCGTCATGTATCTTGGAAAAATCGTCGAACTCGGCCCCGCCGCCGACGTGATTGACCGCCCCGCGCACCCCTACACCCGCGCCCTCGTCAGCGCGATCCCCGTTCCCGACCCCGACATCGAACGCACCCGCCGCCGCATCGTCCTCCCCGGCGACCCGCCCTCCCCGATCAATCCTCCATCCGGCTGCGCCTTTCACCCCCGCTGCCCGCACGCGACCGACCGTTGCCGCGCCGCCCCCCCTCCTCTCCACCCCGTTTCCCCCCTCCGCGAAGCCGCCTGCATCCGCCTCGACGAAATCTGACCAGCGCCCCCTCTTCTTTATTCATTCCTCTTTCTCTTTATTCTTTCTCTCCCGTCCGTCGCCGCTAGGCGGATGAAAGATAAAGAGGAAAGAATAAAGCGAAAGCCTCTGAATGAGGCTTGGAATTACTTAACTGAGGTTGCGCGGAGGAGTCCTCTTGAACACCCCAACGCAACCAGCCCAAAGTAGGGCGGCCTCGCCGAGGCCGCCGCAACCGCCGCAACCACGCTCCGATTTACCCATGCAATTCCAAACCTCCTGCCCCGCCCGGCGGAGGCCGCGGCGAGGCCTTCCTACCGGCGCTGCCGCGCCTGCACTACGCCGGCCTGCGTAATATCAGTTACTTCAGGGCGGAGGCGATGTTGGTGGCGAGTTTTTCGGCGGAGGCGCTCAGGAGTGCTGCTAGTTGGCTGAAGTCTTTGCCGTCCCAGGCGGCTGATGGGGCGGCAAAGGCGCGGCGGACGGTGTTTTCAGGACTGGCACGGAAGCGGATTTCATAGTCGGCGGCAAATCGCACTCCGTGGGTGCCGTCGGGGTTTTGCGTCCCTTCACAGGCGAGTATCCAGATGGAAAGCTCGCAGTCGGCATCGCGGCTCATGCCGCCGGCGCGGGCGTCCACTCCGGCGGCTGCGCCTGACGCGAGCAGGGTGTCGCGGAGGATGCGGGCGAGGCCGGAGTCGAGCGGCTCGGCCCAGCGGGCGTAAAGTTGCGGGACGAGTTCGTTTTCACCGTGGCGGACAAGCATGGTTTTCGTGCCTTGGAGGTAGCCGGCGAGCGTGAGCGCGCGAATGCCGACTTGCGCGCCGGCGCGGGCGTCCGGGCCGGGCGTCGCGCCGGGCGCCGCCGGCACGCCGAGGATGTAGGTGCGGGTGGGGTCGAGCCGGGATTGAGGGACGATTGAGCAGCCGCCGAGAAACACGGCGAGCAGCAGCGCGACGCCGAGGGTGCGGGAAACGAGGGTGGGAGGATGGAGGGAGCGGGGAGCATGGCGGTGCAGCAGCGCGGCGTCGAGGGGGTGGGAAATGAGGGAGGATTTCATGGTGAGCAAAAATGAACTATTATTTTGAACAGAAGAAAACAAAGGAAATCGAGAAAGCCGTAAAAAATGCATTTTTCGTTTTTCTTTGTTTCCTTCTACTCAATAAAAATCCCCGCCCCAAGGGGCGGGGTATTGAAATTCACTGCAACGGATTTCGTTGCAGAAGAAAAAACAAACGCAGCAAGCTGCGGGGTATTAAGTCCGAAGATAAAATAAAAATGAATCTTTAATTTGAACAGAAAAAACAAAGGAGACAGGAGGGTTATGGAGATTTATGCTTTGTTTTTCTTGGCATTCTTCTGTTTGATAAAAAGTTTGATAAGAAACGAACTCTGTATCTCACACAAAGGTGCAAGGACACAAGTGTGTGTGTGTGTGTGGGGGGGGGGGGGGATTGCAATGGCATGCTTTGCGCCTTCGTGTCTTTGTGGGATAAAAATGATGCGTTTTTGTGGCTATCAAGACCGAGCCTTTAATTTAATCGCGGAATCGCGGAAGGGCGGAAGGGCGGAAATACGGAAGCAAATCCGTTTTTTTTCCGCGTCTTCGTTCTTTCGTGTTTTTGTGGTTAAAAAATCGAGCCATCATTTTTAATAGGATGGACAGGGGTTTCAGGGTTATCATGAGTAAAATCCGGTTCTGTTGATTCTGGGAGATTCTGTGGTTTTGTGGTTTTGTAATTCTTTCCAAAAAACGAATTATTAAAATAATCGCCAGGACATGAAAATTCTTCACGGAGACATGGGGTTTACAAAGATTTTTTAATTTTTCTTCTGTGTCCTTCGTGGTGCTGTGAGGAAAAAACAGGCCTGTAGGAATCCTTGGAGCAGGCTTTGGGGTGTTGAATTTTGAGAGATTAACACCTTCTCTCACAGAAAATTACCCTTTAGCCATCGGTAATACCACTTCCCGCCCAGTTTCACCTTTTATACCAATCTTTTTAACCACGGATTGCACGGATAAAACGGATTAGACCCATTCCTAATGAAAAGCACTCTTTTGCAGGGGCGTCGCTTGCGACGCCCGGCTTGATAACCGTGAACCAACAAAGGCCGTGTTCCAGCAACGGCCGTGTTCCAGCAACGGGCTTCGCAAGCGAAGCCCCTACATGGCTCTGCTTCTAAAGGGGCATGTTCACTGGGGAATGGTGTTGCACGGATGTTTAATTCATTGAAAAACAATGGGGTTAATCTGTGTCATTCGTTAAAATCCGTGCAATTCGTGGGCGGCTTGGAGGGCGTTTCTTAAGAAGGTTTTTGACTTTGTTTTCTTCAGTTAATCACCGAGGTTACGCTGCGCGTAGGTCGTGAGGCTCAAATCCGGCTCGGCACAAGGTTGGGGTTTACGCTCGTCGCCGTTGCTTTGCAGGGCATTGGTTTTGCGTCAGGCCGTGAGCGCGCGGGAGGTGGCACGGGGTGTTCGCGGCCTGACGCGAGGTCAGTTCCTACGGGGGCGGGGGGAGCGCGGCTTGGCGCGAGGTGGCGCTACGGGGGCGGAGGGGGGAATCTCGGTGAATAAAAACGTGGGGCAGGCTTCAGCGTTTTTCTTGGGGCGGGCGTCCGGTGAGGAGGGCGTTTGGGTTGCGTTCGAGGAAGTCCATGAACAGGCCGACCGACGCGGCGGCATCGGTGAGCTGGCGGAGGGCGCGGCTGAAGTCGGCGCCCAGGCCGTCCCGCGCATGGAGGAAATCGCTCGCGGATTCCGCGATGGTGTTGATGTTCCGCAGCGCTTGCCGCATGTCGGCGAGCGTCGCGCGGAGTTCGGCGCCGGCGGGTTCGATTTGGTTTTCGATTCCGGCCAGCGAGGTGGAAAGTTGTCTGACGGCTTGGTCGAGGTTGGCGAGCAGGCGTCGTGTCTCGGGCGAGGCGGCGAGGGTGTTCACGTTTTTCGCGAGGGTTGTCCATGCTTCGCTGAGTTGGCGAAGCTGGAGGCCTTCCGCTTGCGCGCGGATGGCGGACATGGTGGCGCGGGCGTCGGTGAGCAGGCCGCCGATGTCGGCGCTTTTCAGCTTGGAGATCAATTCGGTGAGGCTGGACTGGAGTTCGGTGGAGGCCGAGGGGACGCTCGGCACGACGCTCATGTGGCCGGGCGTGGGTGTCATGGGTGTCGTGGAGGGATAGAGCGCGGGGTCGAGGAAGTCGAGTTCCACGAAGAGCAGGCCGGTGGCCAGTCCGAGGATGCCGAGCTGGGCGCGCAGGCCTTTGCTTATCATGTGGTCGAGGTCTTCCGCGTCGGTGACTTGCACGGGTTCGCCGTTTTCGTTGGTGATCATGCTGCGGTTAAGTTCGCAAACGACGGCGACGACGGAATCGCCGCTTGCGCGGTTCATGCAGACGCTCAGGTCGGCGACGCGTCCGATGCGCACGCCGCGAAGTTTGACGGGGGAGCCGACATCGAGGCCGTGGATGGATTCGTCGAAGTAAACGATGAATTGCTGCGGTTTCGAGAAGAAGCGGGCGCCGCCGAACGAGAGCAGCGCCACCACGCCGATCGCGATCGCGCCGAGCACGAAGAGGCCGATCAAGGGGGGGCTGATTTTGGTTTTCATGGTTTTGGTTTGGAAAAATGGTCCGGGGGCGTGGGGCGCGCGGGGTCGGGCTGGGGGGAGGCGGGAGAGGCCGCGGCGTGGCGGGGGTTTTCGTCCGCGGGGCGCGCGGCGGGGCGGGCGGAGCCGGGGCGGGCGGGGTGCTGGAGAAAGGCGCGCACTCGTGCGTCGGGGCTGCCGTCGGCGAGGTCGCGGGGCGGGCCGTCGGCGATGATGCCTTTGTCCTCGCGCGAGAGCATGAGGAGGCGGTCGGCGATGCCGAAGATGCTGGCGAGTTCGTGCGAGACGATGACGAGCGTGGTGCCGAAGGTGTCGCGGATTTTCAGGATGAGTTTGTCGAGGTTGCGCGAGGTGACGGGGTCAAGTCCGGCGGAGGGTTCGTCGAAGAAGACGACTTTCGGGTCGAGCGCGAGGGCGCGGGCGAGGCCGGCGCGTTTTTTCATGCCGCCGCTGATTTCGGACGGGTAATAGTCTTCGTAGCCGGCAAGCCCGACTTGCGCGAGTTTGAGGGCGACGATTTCCTCGCGTTCGCGTTTGCCGAGCGTGGTGTGCTCTTCCAGCGGCAGGGCGATGTTTTCGCGCAGGGTGAGCGCGCTCCAGAGCGCGGCGCTTTGGTAAAGCACGCCGAAGGTTTTGAGCAGTTCGCGGCGGCGGTCGGGGGAGGCGTTGACGAAGCTTTCGCCGAAATAGCGCACGTCGCCTTGGAGCGCGGGCTGGAGGCCGATGAGGTGTTTGAGGAGCGTGCTTTTTCCGCAGCCCGAGCCGCCGCCGATGAAGCAGATTTGCCCGCGCGGGATGGCAAAGCTGATGTTTTCGAGAAGCGCCCGTCCGTCGTAGCCGCAGGCGAGGAGCACCGTCTCGATGGCGGGGGCCGAAGCGGGGGTGGCTGGCGCGGCGGTGGCTGCTGCTGCGGCGGCGGCAGCGGCGGCGGTGTCAGGGGCGTCGTCGGTGGCGGTGGCGGTGGCGGTGGCGGGAGTGGCGGGAGTGTTTCGTGGGTTGCGCATGTGGATTGGCGGGCGCGGGGAGCGGGGGGGGGGCGGGGGCTACCAGTTGAGGAAGTTGAAAAGGACGGCGAATATCGCGTCGCTTATGATGATGAAGAGGATCGCCGTGACGACGGCGGAGGTGGCGGCCTGCCCGACGCCGGCGGCGTCGCGCCGCGCCTGCAAGCCGCGCAGGCAGCCGGCCATGCCGACAATCACGCCGAAGACGGCGGCCTTGAGCAACCCGGTGCCGATGTCGGAGAGGTCGATGGTCGCGAGCATTTTCACCCAGTAGGCCGCCGCCGGGATGTCGAGCACCATCATCGCGATGACCATGCCGCCGAGGATGCCGAGCGCGTTGGAATAGAGCGCGAGCAAGGGCATCATCACGCCCAGGGCGAGGATGCGCGGGATGACAAGAAAATCGACCGGGCGCACCCCGAGCGTCATGAGCGCGTCGATTTCCTCGCCGGCTTTCATGTTGGCGATCTGGGCGGCGAAGGCCGCGCCGGTGCGGCCCGCGAGCACGACGCCGGTCATCATCGCGCCCATCTCGCGCACCATCACGAGCGAGACGAAGTCGGCGACAAAGATGTCCGCGCCGTATTGCCGCAGGATGGTGGAGGCCACATAGGCGAGGATGACTCCCGTGAGGAAACTGATGAGTCCCACGATGGGCAGTCCCATGGCGCCGCATTGCTGCATCTCGAACACGCAGTCCCGCCAGCGAAACCCGCCCGGATGCGCGGCCAGCCGAAGCACGCTGCGCGCGCATTCGACAAGAAACCGGCATATCTGGCCCGACAGGTCGATGAGATGCAGCGTGGCCAAGCCGACCGTGGCCGGAAGGTCGCGGCGTTGGCCGGCGGTGGCGGCGGTGGTGGCGGTGCTGGCGGCTGCGGTGGTGCTGGCTGCGGTGGCGGCGGCAGCAGCGTCGATGCTGGAAACGCTGGCGGCGCTGGCGGCGTTGGCGGCTGTGCTGGCGGCTGCGCCGGCGGCGGCATCCGGTGCTCCGGCCTTTGCCATGTCGCCAAGCAACGCGAGCACCGCGGGCGAAAGGCCGGACGCGCCGAACCGCACGTCCCGCTCCGCGCACCAACGGCGGGCGGCGTTGACGAAGAGCACCAGCGAGGTGTCCCACGCGCCGACGCGGCTCATGTCGAAGGCCAGCGCCGTGATACCGCCGCCTGTGACACCGCCGCCGCCTGTGACTCTGCCGCTGGTGGTGACTCTGCCGCCGCCGCCTGCGCCGCCGCCGGCGGGCACTTGTTTAGCCAGCAATGGCCACGCGGGCAACCGTCCGGTGATCCGCCAGTCGCCGCCCAGGCGCACGCACGCCTCTCCGCGATCAGGGTTCATCTGGATGCTGGCTTGAGGACGGCTCATGCGGTGGCGGGATTGAGAAATGACGAGGCGTTATTATCGGCGATAGTTATAACAAGGGCAAAAAATATCTGTTCCCCGCGCCGCGCCCCGCCCACATTACGCAATGCCTCCCGCCATGACATCGCCGACACCCTTCAACACCGCCTTCTTCGACCTCGACGGCACGCTGCTCGACCATTTTGCCGCGATCCACCGCGCGCACAGCCACACGCGCCGGCATTTCGGCCTGCCCGCGCCGACCATGCAGGAAGTGCACCGCGCCGTCGGCGCCGGCGTGGACGCGGCCATCGCGCGCATCTTCGCCGGGCACGACGAACTGGTGCCTCGCGCCATCCCGGTTTACAAGGCCTACTGGGACAAAACCATGCTCGACGGCGTGGCCTTGCTGCCCGGCGCGCGCGAGTTGCTGGAGGCGCTCCATGCCGCCGGCGTGCGTTGCGCCGTGCTCACCAACAAACACGGCCCCTCGTCGCGCATCGTGTGCGGCCACCTCGGCATCACGCCGTTGCTGGCCGGCATTTTCGGCGCGACCGACACGCCCTGGCTGAAGCCCCAAGCCGAGTTCACCGCCCACGCGCTCGCCGCCATCGGCGCCGAGGCGGCCACGAGCTGCCTCATCGGCGACTCCATCTATGACGCGCGCACCGGCCTTGCCGCCGGCTTCCCGTGCCATTGCGTGACCACGGGCACGCACGGCGAAGCGGAACTCCGCGCGGCGGGCGCGTCCGGCGTGTGGCCGGACCTCTTCGCGGTAGGCCGCGAGGTTTTCGGACTGTGGAAGTGCTCCCCCTAAAAAATCGTTCTCGTTCTCGTTCTCTTACTCGTTCTCGTTCTCTCTCCTCCGCCGCCCGCCCTGCCCGCTCCGTCCGGCTCATGCCCCATCACCTCGCCCGGCCCACGCCCCACCACCCCGCCCGCCCGCCGCCCCCATCTCAAATGAATTGCCGGGCGGCGCGCCGCGCTCATGATGGAGCGCTTTCTTGCACTCCTGAATTTCCCATGTGGCTTCTCCTCACCGGTCTTTTCCTCGGCGCCTCGGGCATGGCGCTGCTCTACCACCGCGCACGGCGCGAACTCGTGCGTGTGGACGAGGAAAAACAAGTCCTCGCCCAGGAGACGCAAATCGTCGTGGACTTCATGCACCACATGGCCGAGGCGATGGCCGAGACGCCGCGCTGCGAGGACCTGCACCAGCGCATCGTGCACGCCTCCATCCTGTGCACCGGGGCGTTGAGCGCGTGCATCTTTGAACGAGGCCCGGACGACTCGATGCGCGGCGTCGCCCTCGAAGGACTTTTCCCGCCGCACCGCCCGTTGCCCGAACACCTGAAACACTCGCGCCTCTCCCGCGCCCAATTCATCGAGGCCGTCCTGAAATCGGAAGTGTTTCCCGTCGGCGAAGGCGTGGTCGGCGCGGTGGCGGCGAGCGGGCGCGGCGAATTTATCCCCGACGCCAAGGCCGACCCGCGCATCGCCGTCCACGACGACCCCGCGCTCGAAGTGCGCTCGCTCATCGCCGTGCCGCTCACATTCGCCGGACGCTTCTTCGGCGTGCTCGCCGTGGCCAACCCCGCCGACTGCCTGCCCTTCACCGGGACCGACTTCTCGCTCGTGCAATCCCTCGCCGAGCAAGCCGCGCTCGCGCTGCACAACATCGAATCCCTCAACTTCCAGCTTGAGAAAAAACAGCTCGACCTCGACCTCACCCTCGCCAGCAGCATCCAGCAAATGCTCCTCCCGCGCGCGCTGCCGCGGCTGCCGGGCATCGACATCGACACGCGCTACTCGCCCGCGCAGAAAGTCGGCGGCGACTTCTTCGACCTGTTCGTGCTCTCCGAAACCCGCCTCGGCATCGCGGTCGGCGACGTGTCGGGCAAGGGCGTCGCGGCCTCGCTCCTCATGGCCATCTGCCGCACCCACCTCAGCCAGATCGCGCCGCGCTTCGACTCGCCCGCGCGCATCCTCGCCGAGCTTAACCGCGCGATCGGCGACGACATCCGCCAAGGGCTTTACATCACGGTCGTGTTTGCCCTCATCGACATCGAATACAACGAAGTCACCATCGCGCGCGCCGGCCACGAACTGCCCTATTGCGCGCGGGTGGACCGGCTGACGGGGACCTTTCAAGGCGGCTTCATCGGCTCCGAAGGCATGGCCGTCGGCATGGTGGACGACGCCCTTTTCAACGCCACCATCACCGACCTCCGCGCGCCCTTCCGCAGCGGGGAACTGCTCCTGCTTTACACCGACGGCATCACCGAAGCCGCGTCGCCGGACGGCGCGGAATTTTCCGGCGGACGCCTCGCCGCCGAAATCCAGTCCGTGCACCGGCGCGGCGCGCGCGAGATCAACGCCCACATCATCGAATCGGTCGCCCGCTTCGCCGAAGGCGCGCCCCCGCGCGACGACTGCACGCTCGTCACCGTCAAACGCCTGTGACGCCGGCGCGCCCCGCCGCCACCAAACAGTCCACCCCGGAAAAATCGTTCTCGTTCTCTTACTCGTTCTCGTTCTCTCAGAAAAACGTAAGAGAGAACGAGAACGAGAACGAGAACGAAGGAAACCCAAGCAAAAAAACGAAGCGCCCCCGAGAGGAAAAACGCCGCCGCCCGCGCCCGTGTTTCCCGTTGACCCGCCGTGCCGCGCCCCTGACCATGCGGGCGACCTCATCCCGCCACCTTCCCGCCACGTCCCTTCCACCTTCCCGTCACTTCCCTTCCACCTTCCCGTCACTTCCCTTCCACTTCCCGTCACTTCCCTTCCACCTTCCCGCCACTTCCCTTCCACCTTCCCGTCACTTCCCTTCCACTTTCCCGCCACTTTTCCACACCTTCCCCGCACCGTCCCTCACACCCTCCCCACACCCTTCCTCCACTTTCCCTCCATGACTGAAATTATTGAATACGACCTCATTGTCATCGGCGGAGGCCCGGCGGGTTACGCCGGTGCGATTCGCGCCGGACAACTCGGCAAAAAAGTCGCCTGCATCGAACAGGAACGCGCCGGCGGCACCTGCCTCAACTGGGGCTGCATCCCGACCAAGGCCCTGCTCAAGACCGCCGAGCTTTACCAGAAAATGAAAAAATCCGGCATCCACGGCATCACCGCGAAAGAAGTGACCTTCGACTTCGCGAAAGTCATCGAACGCTCGCGCGGCGTCTCGAACCAGATGGCCAAAGGCGTCGAGTTTCTGCTCAAGAAAAACAAAGTCGATTACTTCATCGGACGCGGCCTCGTCAACGCGCCCGGCATGGTCTCCATCACCGAAGGCGGGCACAAAGGAAAATTTTTCAAGACGAAAAACATCCTCGTCGCCACCGGCTGCAAAATGCGCCACATCCCCGGCCTCGACTACGACGGCGTGCGCGTGATGACCTCGCGCGAAGCCCTCGCCGCCACGCGCCAGCCGGCCTCCGTCATCATCGTCGGCGCCGGCGCCATCGGCGTGGAATTCGCCTACTTCTACAACGCCCTCGGCACCCAAGTCACCCTCGTCGAAATGCTCCCGCAAATCCTCCCCGTCGAGGACGAGGAAGTATCGAGGACGCTCCAGCGCGCGCTCGAAAAACAAGGCATCGCCCTCCACACCGGCACCACCTGCGAAAACTTCCGCGTGGGCAAAAACAGCGTGAAAGTGGACCTCGTGAAAAACGGCCAAAAAACCGGAGCCGAAGCCGCGACGCTCCTCTCCGCCATCGGCGTGGTCGCCAACATCGACGGCGTCCTCGCCAACAACGTGAAACCCGAGCTTGACCGCAACTTCCTCAAAGTGGGCGACGACTACCAGACCACGGTCAAAGGCATCTACGGCGCGGGCGACATCATCGGCCCGCCCTGGCTCGCGCACGTCGCGACCTTCGAGGCCGTGAGCGCCGTCAACGGCATGTTCGGCCACGGCGCGCCCCGGCGCGTGAAACTCTTCCCCGGCTGCACCTACTGCCAGCCCCAAGTCGCCAGCACCGGCCTCACCGAAAAAGCCGCGAAGGAAAAGCAACTCGACTACAAAGTCGGCAAATTCCCCTTCACCGCCTCGGGCAAAGCCGTCGCGTCAGCCGACAGCGACGGCTTCGTAAAAGTCATCAGCGACGCGAAAACCGGCGAGATTTACGGCGCGCACATCATCGGCGCCGAAGCCACGGAACTCATCGCCGAATACAGCCTCGCCGTGGAGATGGAAGCCACCGTGGACGAAATCCACCAGACCATCCACGCCCACCCCACCCTGAGCGAAGCCCTCATGGAAGCCGCCGCCGCCACCACCGGCGAGTCGATCCACATCTGACAACACACCGATTCCCCGCGAGACCTCGCCGCCACCGCCACGCCACCGCTAACGCCACCGCTTCGCAGCCACCACCGCCACGCCTCCGCTAACGCCACGCCGCCGCCACCGCCCGACAGTCCCGCGAGCCTTGCACTATTTCCGGGGAGCGCACGCGTCCCGCATGCCTTGCCCGCCCCCCTTCCGCGTCCCCCGCCCTCGGCGATTCGCCCCGCATCCCGCCGCCGTCTGCCATACGAGATTTATACCCTTTCCCAGTGAACATGCCCCTTTAGAAGCAGAGCCATGTAGGGGCTTCGCTTGCGAAGCCCGTTGCTGGAGCGCGGCCTTTGCTGGCTCACGGTTATCAAGCCGGACGTCGCAAGCGACGCCCCTGCAAAAGAGTGATTTTCATTGGGAATGGGTATTATTCAAAATGATATCAGCAACCAAAAGGATGAGTAAGGACGCTCGCGCAAGGAGCGGCGGCGTCCCGCCGCCGGACGCGAGCCACGCGAGCGCCCGCCCGCTCCCATTCGGCCCGTCCACACGCGCCCCTTTCCCGACACCCAAGCGCAACCAGACAAGACTTCGCCCCGCCCCGCGCATCCCCCCGCCCCGCACCCACCCCGCGCCCAACGCCCACCCCGCCATCTTGACAGTGCCACTTGCAACTTCTCCGCGCCCGGCCATGATGCACCTCGTGGTAATCGAATTCGCACCTCTTGAGGACGAACTGGGCGACGTGCTCGACAAAGCCATGCTCCGCGCCGGGCTTTCCGGCGACGCGCTCGCCCGGCGCGCCCGCGTCGCTCCGGAAAAAATCCGCGACGCCATCGACTACCGCAACGAACTCTCCGCCGACGAAATCCGCCGCCTCGCCGCCACGCTCTCGCTCAACGAAACCGGCCTCCTCTCGCTCGCGCAAAACCGCTACCCCCTGCCCCCCATCGCCGGACTGCCCCTCTGCCTCTACCCGCTGCGCGCCCCGCACGGCATCGGCGTCGCCAACGCCTACATCATCGCCGACTGCTCCAGCCGCTCCGGCCTCCTCTTCGACACCGGCGCGAGCCACGCCGCGCTCCGCCGCGTCTGGCCCAAACGCATCCAAAAACTGGACGCGCTCTTCATCACCCACGCGCAGACCGAGCACATCGGCGGCCTCGCCGCGCTGCTCGACGAACTCGGCCCCCTGCCCGTCTTCTGCCCCGAAGACTCCCCTCCCCTGCCCGGCGCGGCCCACCCCGTCGCCGCCGGCGAAGCCGCGCGCCTGCGATTCGGCCCCTTTGAAGTCCGCGTCTTGAAAACCCCCGGCCACGCCGAAGCGCACAACTGCTACCACATCACCGTCCCCAAGCTGCCCCATTCCGCCGGGCTTCTCATCTCGGGCGACCTGTTGTTCGCCGGCTCGGCCGGACGCGGCTTCTTCTGCCGCCACCGCATGGAGGAAAGCCTGCGCCGCCTCTTCGACGAACTCCCCGACAACACCATCATCGCCCCCGGCCACGGCCCGCTCACCACGCTCGAAAACGAACGCCGCTTCAACCCCTTCGCCCCGCGCCGAGCCTCTCTCACCTGAAACCACTTCCAGCCTTTTCCGTTTATTGGGAAAAAGTATGAGAGTAACTGATACTACACGCAACCGCTGTCGTAACGCAGACTTGTAGCGCAGACTTCCAAGTCTGCTTCAGGGCGGACCATCACCCCGTCAGCAGATTGGGTTCCGAGCGAAGCGAGAAGCTTGACAACCTACGCTGCGACAGCAGCGCGTAATACCATTTCTTAATCAAAAACCTTCTTAAGAAACACCCTCCAAGCCGACCCCGAATTGCACGGATTTTAACGGATAACACAGCTAACTCCTTTATTTTTCAATGAATTAAACATCCGTGCAATCCGTTTTATCCGTGTAATCCGTGGTTAAAAGGATTGGTGTAAAGGGTGAAAATAGGTGGAAAGTGGTATAACACCAGAGAGTGCAAAAGTAAGAGAACAAGAACGAATAAAAGAACGAGAACGAGAACGAGTAAGAGAACAAAAACGAGAACGAGAACGATTGGAAAAAAGACGCCCTCCCCTCCCGCACCCCCCCGCCCCCTCGGGGCGGGGGGGGGGGGGGGGGGGGGGGGGGGGGGGGGGGGGGGGGGGGGGGGGGGGGGGGGGGGGGGGGGGGGG
>JAIRTK010000041.1 GCA_031254955.1 Opitutaceae bacterium | reverse complement strand
GCCCGCGCGGCTTTCGCCCAGCTGTAATCGCGTCTCATGCCGCGTTCGCGCGTCGCGGCCAGGGCCGGCTTGTCGGCAAACAGGCTCATCGCGCGGTGCAATCCGCCGCGCAGGCCGGCCACGGTCGGCGGAAACAGGATGCCGGTGCCGTCGGCGGGGTTCTCGTCGATGTCGGTCACGGTGTCGGCCAGCCCGCCCACGCGCGTCACGAGCGGCGGCGTGCCGTAGGCTTGCGAATAGAGCTGGTTCAATCCGCATGGCTCGAACATCGAGGGCATCACGAAGAAGTCGCAGCCTGCCTCGATGAGGTGGCTGAGCGCCTCGTCGAGGCGCGCCTCGTGCGCGATTTTCCCCGGGTTGCCCGCGGCCAGCGCGCGCACTTCGCCTTCCAGCCGCCTGTCGCCCGCGCCGAGCACCACGAGGCGGCAGTCGTGCTTGAGGAAAAACCCGCGGTTGTCGAGCACGAGGCGCACGCCTTTCTGCGCGGTCAGCCGGCACACCATGCCAAAGACGGGGACGCGGGCGTCCGCCGGGGCGAGGCCCGTTTTTTTGAGCAGCGCGGCGCGGCACACTGCCTTGCCCGCCATGTCGCCGGGGGTGTAGTTCGCCGGCAGATGCGCGTCGGTGGCCGGGTTCCACACGGCGGGGTCGATTCCGTTGAGCAGGCCGCACAGGTCCTCGGCGCGCGATGCCACCACGCCGTCCAGTCCGCAGCCGTATTCCGGGGTCTGGATTTCGCGCGCGTAGCGGGGGCTTACCGTGGTCACGCGGTCGGCAAACAAAATCCCGCCTTTCATGAAGCTCATTTGCCCGAAGTATTCGAGGCCGTCGATGCCTTGCAGTTCGTCGGGCAGGTTGGTGCGGAAGAACGCCCGCATCGGGAACAGGCCTTGGAAGGCGATGTTGTGGATGGTGAACACGGTCTTGAGCGCGAGCGTCGTGCCGTGGCGGCTTTCCGCGTGGCGCAACAGCAGCGGCAGCAGCGCGGCCTGCCAGTCATGCGCGTGCACGATGTCGGCTTGCAGGCCGAGCGTCCGCAGCGCCTCGACCGTGCCTTTGCAAAAGAAAATATAGCGCAGGTAGTTGTCCTCGTAGTCGCGTTCGCCGTTGCCGTAGGCGCCTTGGCGGTCGAAAAATTCCTCCCGGCACACCGTGAAGATGCGCAGATTGGGGCGGGGCGAGAAGACTTTCACGTCGCCGCTTATGAAGGTGTCCCCCATCTCGATTTTCAACCGCAGCACCCGCTCCGCCGCGCGCGCGTCCGGCCGCGCGAAGATCGCGTTGTATCCGGGGATGAAGACGGACACTTCGTGTCCGGCTCCGGCCAGCGTGGAGGCCAGCGAGCCGACCGCATCGGCCAGCCCGCCGGTTTTGATGTAGGGAAACAATTCGCTCGCGACGTGAACGATTTTCATGCGCCTCCAAAGCTAGGTGACATCCCCCGTCATTCCAATCCTGAAAAACGCGCCGCGAGTGGCGTTTGCGGGCGGCCAATTCCTCGGGCGGTCCGCCCGGGTTGCGCTGGCCGGGCCGGAGGGGTGTATCCGGTTGACGCATACAATCCGTCGTTTTGGCAGGGCTTGGGCGCGTCATTCCGGCGCGGTGAAGCGGTAGCTGCCGGAGACGATTTCCAGGACGGTCTCGGCCTGTGTCCGCCGGAGGAGGCGCACGCCGCGGGCTTGCGCGACGGGGAGGCCGCCTTCGCGGATGGCGGAGGCCGCCGGCACGGGGAGATGCACCGTCGCCACCGCGCCCACCGGTATCGAGGTTTCCAATACAAACTGTCCGCGCTCGCGCCACCACACGACGGTCACGGGGCCGCGCGGGGAGCGCACGGCGGCGCGCGCGCGGTCAATGCCGGCGGCGGCGGCGGGTTTGATGCGGACGCGTTTGAAGCCGGGGCCGGCGGGGTCGGGCTGGATGCCGGCGAGGTCGTGGTAAAGCCATTCGGTGAGTTGTCCGAGCATGAAGTGGTTTTGCGAGGAGCGCGGGTCCGCGTCCCAGGCCTCGGCGAGGCTCGTCGCGCCGCGCGCGAGTTGGTAGCCGTAGCCGGGGGTTTCGCTTTGGTTGTTCATCGCGAAAACCACGTCGGAGCGTCCGGCGTCGGCGAGGGCGCGGAGCACGTAGCGGTAGCCGATGTCTCCGGCGGTGATGGCGTGGCCGCGGTTTTCGATGTCGGCGACAAGCGCGGCCAGCACGTTGGCGCGGCGTCCGGGGGGGACGAGTCCGAGCACGAGCGGCATGGCTTGCGCGGTTTGCGAGCCGGTGGCGTAAACGCCGGCGCGGGGGTCGAAGAAGGTTTTGTTGAAGGCGTCGGCGATGCGCGCGGCCTCGCTTTCGTAATACTTCGCCTCGGTTTTGCGGTTGAGCAGCGTCGCGACGCGTCCGAGGGTGGCGGTGATTTCGTAGTAGGTGGCGGTGGCGGTGAGCGCGACGGGCGTGAGTTGCGCGACGCCGGGGCGTTTCGGGCCGAGGTCATACCAGTCGCCGAGTCCGTGCGAGAGCAGGCGGCCTTTCGCGCGGGTGCCGAGGTAGTCGGCGTAGCGTTGCATGTGGGGGTAGTGGCGGCGGAGGAGTTGTTCGTCGTCCGTCCAGAGGTAATGCTGCCACGCCGCCAGGATGAGGGCGCCGCCCCATTCGGGCGAGTCGCGAAAGCCGCCTTCAAACATCGTGTATTCGGGGGCGATGCCGGGGATGAGTCCCCGAGGGGTTTGCGCGGCGGCCATGTCGGCGAAACATTTTTCAAAGAGGCGCGCGACATCCCATTCGTAGCGGAGCGAGGGGCCGTTGAGGTGGTATTGTTCGAGCCAGCCGAGTTTTTCGCGTTGCGGGCAATCGGTGAAGACGTGCGCGAGGTTGCTGGCTTGCGCCCAGCGGATGAGCGCGCGGATGCGGTTGAGGAGTTCGTTTGAGCATTCGAATTCGCCGGACGCGGGGGAGTCGGAATGGACGACGATGGATTCGAGCGATTCGATGACGGGCAGCGCGGGGGGCGCGAAGGGCGCGGGGGGCGCGGGGGCATCGGTCGCCGCTTGCGACTGGGAGCGCCGGCTTCCAGCCGGCATGGTTTCTGCCGGCGCGTGGGCTGTGGATGCGTGGGCTGTGGATGCGGGGGGTGCGGATGCGGATTTTGCCGGCGCGGTTTCAGTCGATGCGGTTTCAGTCGGCACGGTTTCAGCCGATGCGGGGGCGGCTGTGGATGCGTGGGCTTCGGATGCCGGCAGGATGCCGGCGGTCCCAGTCGCTGGCGCGTTTTTGAGGGCGCCTTTGTTTTCCGTGAGGCGCGCGTAGTGGAGGGCGTTGCCGATGTTGCGGGTGCCGGGGGTGACGGCGCAGGCGGCGTCCTCGGGCGTGGCGTAGCGTTCGACTTGGAGGTAGCGCGCGCCTTGGTAGAAGAATTTGGGAAACCAGGTCTCGGCGGCTTCGTCGCCGGCAAGCGTGTATTGCCACCAGGCATTGCCTCCGCCGCAGGAGCGCCGGTCAACGCTGCCGTCGGCATTCAGGAGTTCCGCCGGAATCATGCGCACGACGGAGCCGGCGGGGCCGCGCACGCGCAGGCGCGGCATCATGGAGGCGTTTTGCCCGAAATCATACACGCTCACGCCGGGACGGATTTCGCGGGCCGGGGCCGGCGCAAAGGTCTCAAAGGCGCGGAAGGGCGGCGAGCTGTGCGAGGCGCCGCGAAGTTTGCCGCCGGGGCCGGGCGCGACGGCGGCGCGCGCCCAGCCGGAGTCGTCGAAACCGGGCTGGTCCCAGCCGCGAAGCGCGCGCGCGCGCCGGGCGTCGAAATCCTCGCCGCCGTAGAAATTCGCGTAGGTCGTCGGGCCGGCGGTGGCGGCGCGCCAGCTTGCGTCGGTGCTGATGATTTCGAAGAGGCCGTTGTCGTATTCGAGGCGGAGTTGCGCGAAGGCGACGGGGGCGCGCGGCGGCGTGACGAGCTTCAGGTAGCGCCCTTCGGCGCCTTCGCTGATGTTGTAGGGGCCGCCGGCGACCTGGATGCCGAGCGCGTTTTCTCCGGGGCGAAGTTGCGCGGTGATGTCATGCGTCTCGTAGAGGCAGGTCGAGGCATGGTGGGTCCACGCGGGCGTGAGCAGGCCCGCGCCGACGCGTTTGCCGTTGGCGGTGAACTCATACTGGCCGAGGCCGGTGAGGTGGATGACCGCGCGTCTGAGGCCGGGGCGGACGTTGAACCCGCGCCGCAGGAGCAGCGTGGTGTTGGCCAGCGGGTTGGCGCCGGGGATGCCAAGCCCGTCCACGACGGCGGCGCGCGACCAGTGTTCGTCCTCGCGGGAATCGCCAGCCGTGACGCGCGCGCCGACAGCGATGTTTTTTCCGCCGGAGAGCACTTCGATCTGGCGGCAGGCCAGGCGCGTCCTGCCGGTCTCGTCGAGGGCGCGCAGTTTCGTCGCGGTCAGGCGCACGTAGCGCGCGGCGCGGCCTTCCATCGGCAGCGAGATGAGGTAGGCGCCGGCGGGAAAATCCTTTTCGGTGTGATCGGCGGCGATGAGCGCGGCGCGGAAGGAAGGCTCGTCGGAAAGCTCCAGCTTGAAACGGAGCGGCAGGCCGTGGCGCGCCTCGACCGTGTGCAGGACCGAATAAATCCGCACGGTGTCGAGCGGGCGCGATTCGCCGAGGTCGAGCTGCACCCATTTCACCGAGTCCTGCCGGTCCGTGTCGCGCGAGCTGAAGCCCGCCGCCCGGCGCTCCCATTGCAACATTTCCGCGTCGGAAATCCAGGACACGCCCGGCTGCCAGCCCGGCCCGCGCGCGGTGTCGAGCACGCCCATCGTCCATGAGGCGACCGCGCTCCAAGGCGACGCCGCGCCGCGCGCATCCCACGCGCGCACCTTCCAGAAAACCTGTTGCGAGGAGGCCGGCGGGCGCCCGAGATAAACCACATGCTGCGACTGGCAGGAGGCGACCTTGCCGCTGTTCCAGTAATCCGCCTGGTCCTGCGCGAGCATCGCGGCGTTGCTGGCGACGAGCACCTGCCAGGCGGTCTGCGCGTCGCCGCGCTCGTCGGACTGCAACCGCCAGCCGAGCCGCGGCTGGCTGGCGTCGATGCCCAGCGGGTTTTCCATGCCCTCGCAGCGCAACCCGTCCACCGTGAGCGCGGCGAAGGCGTTCACCGCCGCGCCCCACAGGCCGCAGGCCAAAACCGCCGGCGCCAAAACCGCGCGCGATTTCCGGCGCGCCGGACTCGGGAGACTTTTGGCAAAAAGCATCCCGACAAAAGACACCCGCAGAGGGCGCAAGTGAAGAGAAATTCGGCAAAAAATTCGCGTCGGCGAGGCGGGGGAAACGCCCCGCCGGCGTTCGGAGGAGGACACGGAGAGGTTCCCTGCCTCTTTCAGAAACGCTTCCGCGTAACGTCGCTTAGATGGCATCGGCACGAGACAGGCTGAACAGAAGAGAGGAATCCCGCCAAGCAGGAGCGGATGCCTCTGATGATCACAGGCATGATTTGGACGAGCGCATGGGGCGCCTGCTGGAGCCGCATTTACCAGGACGGCGAGACCATGACGGCGAGGGCAGTGGGGAGGGATAGCCGAGGACGACCGGCGTTTTATCAACGCGGTGGGGTGGCATTGGCGAACAGGAGCGCCTTGGCGTGATTTTCCGCAGGACTACGGGGGTGGAATATGACCGGGAGGAGAAAATTAACCACGGAGACACGGAGGACACGGCGTCATGAAAGAGCATTTTCCCCAAAAAAAAACTCCCTCCGAACTCCGTGCTCTCCGTGTCTCCGTGGTTAAAAAAAGAGAGAACCGCGCATAACGGATACCGAATGAAACGGATAGCGGTTGAGCCGCAAACCGGAGGCAGGCGCATCGCAAACGACGCCAGCCCCGAGTCTGTCCTCCCGCCTGAGCCTGTCCGCCAGCCCGCGTCTGCCTGCGTCCGTCTGCGTCCGTCCGCGTCCGTCCGCGTCCACCCGCCCGCCCGAGTCCGCGCTTAGCTCCGCGCTCAGTTTTTCCGCGCGAATCTGTTTTCCGTGCCGTTGAGCAGGCGCGCGATGTTTGCGCGGTGGCGCCAGATCACAAACACGCTGATCGCCGCCGACAGCCACACGATCTGCACCGGCGGAAAACCCCACAGGCGCGCCGTCGCAAGCCCCGTCAACGGCAGCGACAGCGCGGCGAGAATCGAGGCGAGCGACACGTAGCGGCTCGTCTTGAACACGCCCACCCACAGCGACACGGCCAGCGCGACCGGCAGCGGCATGAGCACGAGAAAGCCGCCCGCGGCCGTCGCGATGCCCTTGCCGCCTTTGAAACGCGTGAAACACGAAAAGCTGTGCCCGAGCAACGCGCCCACCATGCCGGCGATCGCGGCCCACAACCACGCCTGCGCCGCGCCGGACGGCGGCGGATGCCCGGCGGCGGACGTCGCCGCGACAACGGCGGCGCGCGAGCAATGCCAATAGACCGCATACGGCCAGCCAGCCGCCAGCGCGCCCTTGAGCGCGTCGAGCGCAAACACGAGATTGCCCGCGCGTTTCCCGCCCGCGCCGAACCGCTCGCCGAGCACGCGTTTCACGTTGGTCGCGCCCGGGCTTTTGCTGCCGTGCTCGAAAATGTTTATCCCCTTCGCGCGCGCCACGAGAAATCCGAATGGCAGCGCGCCGAGGAAATAGCCGATGACAACGGCGGAGATGATGGAAAGGAGCATGATGAAATCAGGCGTGCGGGGGACGTGGTTGATGAGGCGGACGCTGGCGTCGCGGTGATGACATTGACCGGAGCCGTTGACTCAAAAGCCCGGCATCGCGATGGCAACGCGAAACAGGCAACACGAAACAGGCAACATGAAACAGGCAACGTGAAACAGGGACGGACAAACGGCGGCGGCGACAGTGGCGACGACAGCGACAGCGGCGACGACAGCGGCGACAGCGGCGACGGCGGCAGCGGCAGCGGCGCCACGCTTTGAGTTGCCCTCCTCAAACGGCGGCTTCGTGGCCCGCCAAACGCCCCGGCGGCCCTCCGCCCTCCGGGGCGTTTGGCCTCATCGCGCCGCCAGCCGCCGCACCAGCGCGTATAACATGGCCAGCCGCGGCGCGTCCGCCCCGGCGGCGCGCGCGCGCCTCAGCGGCTCGCCCCAGATGGCCTCCACCTCGACCTCCCGCCCTTCCAGAAAATCAATCAGGCTCGACGGCTTGTAGGGTCCCATCGCCTTCGTCACCTCGATTTGTTTCTCGACAAATCGCGGCGGAATCTCGCAGCCGGTCACCGCCCGCGCCGCCGCCGCGATTTCAAACATCAAGGCCCGCGCCGCCGCCAGCAGCTCCGCGTCGCCGGTCAACACGTCCGTCGTCACTCCGCCCGCCGCGATGGCGAGTCCGTTGAAAGGCACATTCCAGACCAGTTTTTTCCAGCGCAATTCCGCGAGGCTGTCGCCCACGCTCGTCTTGACCCCGGCCCGCGAAAACAGCTCCGCCAGCGCGCGCGTCCTCCCGTCCGCCGGTCGCTGAAATTCCCCGAAGCTCACCGAGCCGGGCGTGAGGCAGACGATCTCGCCCGGCGCGACGCGGTTCACGCCTATAAAACACAAGCCGCCCGCCACGCGCTCCGCGCCGAACAACCGCGCCAGCTCCTCGTCGGAGCCGAGTCCGTTTTGCAACGTCACGACGGTCGTGCGCTCATGCACCAGCGGCCCGAGCAGCCGCCCCAGCGCCGCGTTGGCGGTCGTCTTCAACGCGACCAGCACCAGATCGCACGGACCGATTTCCTCCGGCGTCCCGGCGGCGCGCACTCGGGGCAGGACGATTTCCTCGTCCGGCGTTTTCACGCGCAGCCCGCGCTCGCGCACCCTGGCCGGATCGCCGCGCGTCAGGAAACGCACGTCCGCGCCCGCCCGCGCCAGCCGCGCGCCATAATAACATCCAATGGCGCCCGCCCCCACGATCGCGATGCTCGAAAACACTTTTTTCATACGCGGAAAATCCTGTGCCACCCGCGCCGAAAAATAAATAAAAAAATAATTATATGCGGACGCCGGGGCGCTTGTTTTTCCGGACTTCAGAGTATTTTAACAAACCCGCCAGTATTCATCCTGTATCATAAGCGCGCGGCGATTATATTAACATATTTTTGTGCCTTTTGGCATCGCGGCCCCGCCCGCATGCGGACATCAACATCAGGCAATCCCCCTGGCCATGGACGGAATGACGGCCAGGGGAATTGCTCACCGCGATAATAACGCAGTTTCAAAGAAAGGACACTCATGGTTGCCAAAAACAACGCTCTCCACGACCTGCTCGAAACTGATGGCGATTCCGATTCCGCGCCATCGTCCGGTTGCCAGTCTGTCCTGACGCCGGATGCTCCCCCGTCGTTTCTGGAAAGAAACGATCCGCCCGCGCCCTCCGGGGCGCTTCCGCTCGAACGAAGCAACCTCCAGCTCTACCTCCAAGAGATCGGGCGGACGCCGCTTCTTTCGCAAAAAGAGGAAGTCGCGCTCGCCCGCCGCATCCAGCGCGGGGACGGCGAGGCCCGCGACCACATGATAAAAGCCAACCTGCGCCTGGTGGTGAAAATCGCCCATGACTACAAGGACTTCGGCCTGCCCATCCTCGACCTGATCAGCGAAGGCAACATCGGCCTCGTCAAAGCAGTCGACCGTTTCGACCCGCGCAAGGGCGGCAAACTCTCCACCTACGCCGCCTGGTGGATCAAGCAATCCATCAAACGCGCCCTCGCCAACCAAAGCAAAACCATCCGCCTGCCCGTCCACCTCGTGGACAACATCTCCAGAATGCGCCGCACCGCGATGGCCCTCACCGAGGAACTCGGACGCGAGCCTACCGACGAGGAACTCGCGATGGAGCTTCAGGTGCCGGCCAGCAAAGTTGCGCATCTCAAATCCGTCAGCGTGCGCCCCACCTCGCTGGACGCGCCCATCGGCGATGACGTCGATTCGGCCACCTTCGGCGAAATCGTCAGCGACGAAAACGCCATCAACCCGTTCGACAGCCTGCGCGACCGGAACCTCAACTCCGACCTCCGCGCGATGGTCAACGCGCTCGAACCGCGCGAGGCCGAAATCATCAAACTCCGCTTCGGGCTTGAAGGCGCCGCCGAGATGACGCTTGAGGAAGTCGGACGCAAATTCCGCGTCACCCGCGAGCGTGTCCGGCAGCTCCAGAACATCGCGCTCTCCAAGATGCGAAAGGCCATGGCGAAAAACGAAAACCAGCGCACCCTCGACGAAATCGCCGAGGAGGAGCGCCAGCGCAAACGCATGGAAGTGATCCGCGAGTTCATCGAGACCAGCGCGCCGTCCGCCGCCTAATCAAGCCCGCCGTTTAATCAAAGAGCGCGTGGGTGATACCCTTTCTTAATCAAAAACCTTCTTAAAAAACACCCTCCAAGCCGACCACGAATTGCACGGATTTTAACGGACGACACAGATTGCCCCCCTTT